>NZ_JABFAN010000015.1:120465-122245 GCF_017168155.1 Dietzia sp. KRD202
CGCCCGACACAGACCCGCCCGCCACCGAGCCAGCCGTGGCCTGCTCCGCGGCGAGTTCCCCTGCCAGTTCCTCGGCGATCGCCAGCAGCGCCGGCGCGGCGGTCTCGTCACCGGCGCACACGACCCGCTCGGACTGCCCGGGCGCCCAGGCGGCCCACGGCGCGTGCCCGCGCCCGGGCCCGGCGATGTGCACGATGTCGCCCGGCCGTACGGAGCGCGCCCAGGCGGATCCCGGCCCCTCGTCGCCACCGGGGTGGACCACCATGTCCACCGTCAGTGCGGGAACGTGTTCCCCGTCCAGTTCGACGGTGTCCGCGCGGCGGACGGTGTAGGTGCGCATCCAGCCGCGTTCGGCCTCTGGCAGTGCGAGCCAGTCGCGGATCGCGTGGGCATCGGGGATCGCGCCGCCACCGCCCGGCGGGGGCACGATGACCTTGATGTAGGCATCACGGACGGTGCCCGGGTCCACCACGTCGGCGGACCACCGCAGCAGGTCGGGCCCGGCCACCACGAGGCGGACGAACGACTCCCCCAGCGGGCGGGAGTCGATGACGCGGGTCTGCGAGACGACGATCGGTGCCTCTACGGCTACAGCGGTCATGTTGTCCCCTTCCGTCGTCCCCGTGGCAGCACCACGGGGTGGCCGGTGGCCGGATCGGTGATGATGTCGGCGTCCAGGTCGAACACGCGACGCAAGGTCTCCTGGGTGATCACCTGGTCTGGCGGGCCCGCGGCGACCACGCCGCCCTCGGCGACCGCCACCAGGTGATCGGCCACCCGCGCGGCCAGGCTGAGTTCGTGCAGCACCGCCACCACGGTGCGGCGGCCGGTGGCGTGGTCGCGGTGACCGGCGGGCAGCGGCAGGTCGCGTACGAGATCGAGGACGTCGAGCTGGTGCGCCAGGTCGAGGAAAGAACACGGTTCGTCGAGCAGGAGGGTGGGTGTGGCCTGGGCCAGCACGAGTGCGACCCAGACGCGTTGCCGTTGGCCGCCGGACAGCTCATCGACCCGCCGGTGGGCGAATTCGGCGGTGCCGGTCATCGCCAACGCCTCGGCCACGGCCGTGTCGTCGTCGTCGCCCCCTCCCCACCACCGACGGTGCGGGTGCCGGCCGCGCGCGACGAGCTCGGCCACGGTGAGACCCTCCGGCACCAGCGGGGACTGCGGCAGGAACGCCACGGACCGCGCGTGCGCGCGGGCCCCGACCTCGGACAACAGGTGCCCGTCGGTCTCGATCGACCCGGACAGCGGACGCAGCTGGCGCCCCAGGGCCCGCAGGATCGTGGACTTGCCACAGCCGTTGGCACCGATGAGCACGGTGGTCCGTCCGGCGGGGAGATCCAGGTCGAGGTCGCGGATGACGGGCTCGGCTCCGTATCCCAGGGTCAGGCCGCGCAGGCGGAAGGCCGGGTCGGGTTCGGGGCCGAGGTCCATGGGCAGGGCCGGGGTCACGGACGCGACGGGCGCGGGGATGCTCATCAGGCCACCTTTCTCGAACGCAGGAGGATCCACAGCATGGCGGGGGCGCCCAGTGCGCCGGTCACCACGCCGGTGGGCAGGTCGACGGTGCCCAACGCCTCTGAGGCCACGATGTCCGCGGCCACGACGATCACGGCGCCGGTCAACGCCGCCGCCCCGATGCGCGGGCGTCCGCGGCCGAGCGCGGCGGCGACGGGAGTGGACAGCAGGGCGACGAAGGCGAGCGGGCCGGCCACCGCCGTCGCGGCGGCGGCGAGCAGGCTCCCCACCCCCAGCGCGGCAGCACGGGTGGGGACCGGGC
>NZ_JABFAN010000015.1:122345-131547 GCF_017168155.1 Dietzia sp. KRD202
GGGCGGGACCCGAGGCCGACGGCGAGCTCGGGCCCCAGCTCGGCGGGCCGGAGCGCGGCGTGCAGCCACATCCCCGGCGGGAGCAGGACCACCAGCGCGACGGCGAGCCAGGCGATGCGCTCCCCCGACGCCCCGGACAGCGAGCCGACGGTCCACACCGCCGCTTCCTGGGCTCCGGTCAGCGGGAGCCGCGCGATGAGCTGGGTGACCACCGCGGTGCCGAGGGCGGCGACGGCCACACCGCCGAGCAGGAAGCGTTGGCCGACGATCCCGGTGCGCCGACCGGCGGAGGCCGCCAGGACGATCGCGAGCGCGACGGCGGATCCCAGCAGCGCGGCGGGTACGACCCCCACGCCGCGCAGCCCCCACAGCGCCATCCCGGCCACGGCCCCGGCGGAGGCGCCGTGGGAGATCCCGAGGATGTCAGGACTGGCCAGGGGATTGCCGAGGACGCGTCGGAACAGCGCGCCGGACGCGCCGAACGCCAGGCCGGCGAGCGCGCCGAGGACCGCACGCGGCAGCTTGTCCTCCATCACCACGAACGTGGCACCGGGGATCGTCGCCCCGCCGAGGATGGCGACGAAGTCGGGGATGGTCACCGTGTAGCGCCCCAGCAGCACGCGCACCGCCATCACCGTCACCAGGACGACCGCGAGGCCGACGACGACGAGGGCCGCATGCCTGCGGCGGCGGGCCGACAGGTGGCGGACGACCTGCTCGGTCTCGGCGAGCTCGGTGCAGGTCGAGGAGCCGCTGGCGGGGCCGGCCGTTCGGTCGAGGACGTCGGGGCTCACGAGCCGCCCACCCCCCGGTTCGCGCGGAGCAGGGCGATGAGGAACGGCACACCGATCGCCACGGTCATCACACCGACGGCGATCTCCCCGGGCGGGGCGACCACACGCCCGACCGTGTCCGCGAACAGCAGGACCACCGGCCCCACGATCACTGACAGGCCCAGGACGACGCGGTTGCCCACCCCCACCAGCCGCCGCAGCAGGTGCGGCACGAGCAGTCCGAGGAAGGCGATGGGGCCGGCGAGCGCGGTGGCGACCCCGGACAGGATCACCACACCTGCCAGAACCACGGCGCGCCCGACGACGGGTCCCACTCCCAGCCCGCGGGCCAGGTCGTCGCCGAGCGCGAGGGCGTCGAGGGTGGCCGCGCCGGCCAGGACGAGGACGAGCCCCAGCAGGATGAACGGCGCGGCGGCACCGATCTCGGGTGCGGACGCGCGGGCCACCGAGCCCAGGCCCCAGAAGCGGAACCGGTCCAGGACTCCGGGAAGGGCGATGACCAGCGAGGAGGTCACCGCGGTACACCCCGCGGTGACGGCGGCCCCGGCGAGGACGAGTCCGGTGCCGGAGTCGGCGCCGAGTCGACCGGCGCCGACCACCACCATGCCCGCGGCCAGGGAGCCGGCGACCGCGAACAACGCGACGGCGGACGGGCCGGCGGCCGGCGCGAGGGCCAGCCCCAGCACCACGCCGAGCGCGGCGCCGGCGGTCAGCCCGAGCAGGCCCGGGTCGCCGAGCGGATTGCGGGTGGCGCCCTGGAGCCCGGCGCCCGCCACCGCGAGCGCGGCGCCCACGAGGATCGCGGTGATCGTGCGGGGAACCCGGGCGGCCACCACCACCTCGTCCATCCCGGTGCCCGACCCGGGGGCGAGGGTGGCCGTGAGGTCACCGGCGAACACCTGCGACGGGAGCGCCGCCAACACCGACCACACCACCGCCGGGTCGACGGATCGCGCTCCCACGAACAGCGAGAGTGCCACGCCCGCGACGAGCAACGTCGACGAGGCCACCGTGCCGATCACGACACGGTGGCGCCGCTGCACGGTCGGTACCGCCGGCACCGCCGACCCACCCGCCGACCCGCCCGCCGGGAGGACAGGCGGGTCGGCGGTGCTTGTCGCGGGGCTGGTCACGCTTCTCAGGCCTGCTCTGCCGCCGCGATGATGTCGGGCACGACGTTCTCCAGCGCCCACGGCAGGCTCAGCGGCGACGAGGCGGAGATCGAGAGCACCTGCTGCTCGTCGGTCTGGACGACCATCCGCCCGGCCTCGACCGCGGGGATGCGCCCGAGCAGCGGGTCGGACTCGATGGCCTCGCGGACCTCGGCGGAGGCGGCGTAGGTGACAAGGATGTCGGACACCAGCTCGTCGGCGCGCTCGGGCGACCAGGTCACCGCGAACTCCTCGGGCGAGCCGCTCGAGGCCTCGGCGACGACCGGCGCCTGGACCATCCCGAGCTGCTCGAGGAAGCGGGGGCGGTTGTCGACGTCGGTGAACGCGTAGATCTTCTCCGCCGCGTCGGGGTCGACGGTGCCGTAGATGAAGGTCGTGTCGCGGATTCCCGGGTGGTCAGAGGCGACCCGGTCGATCTGCCCTTCGACGTCCGCGATGAGCTCCTCGGCGGCCTCGGAACGACCGAGGGCCTGGCCGATCAGCCGGGTCGAGTCCTGCCAGGCGGTGCCGAACGCGACGTCGCCCTCCGGCATCGCGATGGTGGGGGCGATCTTCGAGAGGGTCTCGTACTCCTCCGCGGTCATCCCGGAGTAGACACCCAGGATGAGATCCGGCTCGAGGGCGGCGATCGCCTCGGTGTTGATTCCGTCGGTCTCGGAGTACAGCGTCGGCATGTCACCGCCGACCTCCTCCAGCTCAGCGTCGAACCAATCGGTGGACCCGTTCGCATTGGCGCCGAACGAGTTGCGGGGCATCCCCACCGGAACCACACCCAGCGCCAGGGAGACGTCGGCGTTGACCCAGGAGATGGTGGCCACCCGCTGGGGCGCCTCCGGGATCTCGGTCTCGCCGTAGGCGTGCGAGATGGTGCGGGGGAACTCGCTCTGCCGCTCGACCTCGCCTCCCGCGCCGGCGTCGCCGCCGCCGTCGACGGCGCCGGTCGAGCACCCGGCCAGCACGGCCAGGAGCGCCAGAAAAGCCGCGAGGGCCACGAGGACCGCCCGGGCCCGCGGACGCGCCGGGCCATCTGGTCCGTCGAGCGTCAGCCGGGATCGTGCAGCGGGTGCGGTCATGGGGTCTCCGTCTAGTGTGGAACGTCGCCCGCCCGGAACCGGCCCAGGCGACTTAGGCTTGGCTTACCTTGGTGGGCGTCACCGTAGCGGGATCCGAACCCCCAACACAACAGTTACGTCAAAGATTTCCACTTCACCTGTCCCACAACGTGATTCATGTCACTCTATTGCTGTTTAGGTAAGCCTACCCTGCATAGCGTTCGGTCGTGCCACTGTCCCCGAGTAGGTCGGAGTACCCGTGAACGATCCATTGTTGAGCAGCCGGAACCGGGAGGCCCACGCCGCCGCCCTGGCTGCCGCGACCGCCGAGGTGAGCCGGTATCTCGACGGTCGGACCACGCCGCGCTCGTCCGCGTCGCCCTCGACGTTGGCAGCGCAGACCGCCGCCGTCGATCTCGCCGCACCGCTGGGCACGCTGGACAGGGCACTCGAGGAGGTCCGGGAGCTCTACCTCGACCACGCCGTCGGCTACCACCACCCGCGCTACCTCGCCCACCTCAACTGCCCGATCACCATCCCGGCGGTCGCCGCCGAGGCACTCGCGACATCGGTCAATACGGCTGTAGAGCCCTGGGACCAGGGCACGTCGGCGTGTCTGATCGAACAGAGGCTCATCGACTGGGTCACCGGGCTCATCGGTTTCGACGCCAGTGCTTTCGACGCCAGTGATCTCGACGCGACCCCCCGCCCGGACGGCGTCTTCACCACCGGCGGTACCGCCTCCAACCTGCAGGGCCTGTTCACCGCCCGCGAGGACCGTCTCGCCCGACCGGCCCCCGGGCGCCGGGGTGCGGGGCGGGACGCGGACCGTGGCGCCCGACTGTCCCGGCTGCGCATCGTCACGGGCGAACACGCCCACCTCAGCGTGGTCAAGGCGGCCCGCCTGCTGGGACTCTCGCCGGATGCGGTCATCACCCTGCCCGGAGACGGCGACCGGATGGACCCCGCGACCCTGGACCGCACCCTGTCCGCGCTGGCCGACGCCGGGGACGAGGTCGCGGCCGTCGTCGCGCTGGCCGGCACGACCGACCACGGCGCGATCGACCCGCTGCGGGCGGTCGGTGGGGTCTGTCGCGACCACGACGTCTGGCTACACGTGGACGCCGCGTACGGCGGCGGGCTCCTGGTCTCCCCGACGCGCCGGGACCTGCTCGACGGGATCGAGCTCGCCGACTCGGTGACCGTGGACTTCCACAAGACGTTCTTCCTGCCGGTGGCCGCCTCGGCGCTGCTGCTGCGCGACGGTTCGGGCTTCCGCCACTCCACCGTGAGCGCCGACTACCTCAACCCCGCCGACGGCGACGACCACGCCGTGGACAAGTCCCTGCAGACCACCCGCCGTTTCGACGCCCTCAAACTGTGGATGACGCTCCGCGTGCTGGGCGCTGACGGAATCGGCCGTCTGCTCGACGAGGCGATCGACGTGGCCGCCCGGATCGGCCGGACGATCGAGGCCGACCCGGAATTCGAGTTGGTGCGGCGCCCCGCCCTGTCGACGGTGCTCTTCCGGCCCCGGCCCGCGGTGACCGCGCCCGACCGTCCCGTCACCGACAGCGCACTCACTGACGACGAGGCCGACGCCCTCGTGCGCCCCGTCCGCGACGCGCTGTTCGCGGAGGGACGCTCGCTCGTCGCGTCGACGGTCGTGGACGGCCGGCCCTGTCTCAAGCTGACGGTCCTCGATCCGAACCTCGAAGACGAGGACGTGGCCGTCGTGCTGACGGACGTCCGCGACGCCGCTCGCTACCTCGCCGAGGGGATACGCGAGGCCACGACCGCGGGGGTGCTGACGTGAGCACTGCCCTGGGCTCCTCCCGTGTGCACGACCTGCTCGGCGTCGGTATCGGCCCGTTCAACCTGGGCCTGGCGTGCCTGGCCGAGCCGCTGGGTCTGGACGCGGTGTTCCTCGATTCCCGCGACGGTTTCGCCTGGCACCACGGACTCATGTTCGACGACGCGACCATCCAGGTGCCGTTCCTCGCCGACCTGGTCACGTTGGCGGACCCGACCTCGCCGTATTCGTTCCTCGCCTACCTCAAGCAGGTCGGGCGTCTGTACCCGTTCTACATCCGTGAGAATTTCCAGCCGCTGCGCGCCGAGTACGACGCCTACTGCCGGTGGGCTGCCGAGCGGGTGCGCGGCCTGCGCTGGGGGCGGGAGGTGGTCGACGTCCGACGGGAAGACCAGGGACGAGAGGGACCGGGCGACGACGACGAGGCCCCGTCTACCGTGTCACCGCCCTCACCCGCGAGGGCACCGAGACCTATCGCGCCCGCCACCTGGTGCTGGGGATCGGCACGACCCCGTGGTCGCCGATCGACACGGGACTGCTCGACGGTGGCGGCACGGTGGCTCTCCATGCCTCCGACTACCTGCACCGGCGGGAGGACCTACTCTCGCTGGGGTCGGTGACCGTGGTGGGCAGTGGCCAATCGGCTGCGGAGATCTACAACGACCTGCTCTCCGCCGCTGCCGACGTCGGCCCGCGCGTCGACTGGGTGACACGCTCGCCGCGGTTCTTCCCGATGGAGTACACCAAGCTCACACTCGAGATGACCTCGCCCGAGTACATCGACCATTTCCACGAACTGCCCCCTGACCAGCGCGACCGGATGCTGCGCGAGCAGCGTTCGTTGTACAAGGGCATCGACGCCGAGTTGATCAACCAGATCCATGATCTGCTCTACCGCCGTTCGGTCCGGGGCCTGGACACCGGGCTGCTGGCCGCCGCCACGGCCCTCGACCGTGCCCGCCGGGAGGCCGACCCCGGCAACGCCACCGACTTTGCCACCGCCTCCGGCGCTGCCCTGCGCCTGGACCTGCGCTGCACCGACACCGGCAGGAAGTGGACCCATCACACGGAGGGACTCGTCCTCGCGACGGGCTACTCCCCCACGCCGCCGCGGTTCCTCGACGGGATCGCCGAAGAGATCGACAGGGACGGCCGCGGGCGCTACCGGGTGGCCCGTGATCACACCGTCGACCGCGCACACTCCTTCATTCATGTCCAGAACGCGGAGGAACACACCCACGGGCTCACCGCCCCGGACCTGGGCATGGGAGCGATGCGCAACAGCATCATCCTGCGCGGGATCTGCGGCCGCGAGGTCTACCCGATCGAGTCGTCGATCGCGTTCCAGCAGTTCGGCGCCCCGACCGCCCGGCACCAGGAGGCACGATGAACACCAGCACAGTCCACACCAGCACCGTCCACACGCCAGCCGGGTTGGTCACCCTGGAACCACTGGCCCTCGACCACGACACCGTCCGCACCCTGCACGCGTGGCTCGACCATCCCGGTTCCGCCTACTGGGGTATGCGGGGTACCACCCCGGCGCAGGTCGAGGAGTTCCTCACCGACTGGTCGGCGAGCCCGCACCGGTCGGTGCACATGGTGCGCATCGACGGTCTACGTGTGGGCCTGGCCGTGTTCTACGACCCGGACGTCGTCGAACTCGACGGCCGGTACCCGCACGAGCCGGGCGACCTCGGGATGCACCTGCTCGTCGCGCCCACCCGCACGCCGGTCCCCGGCACGTCCGCGGCCGTGATGGGGGCCATCTGCTCGACCGCGTTCGAGGTGCCGCTGTTCGGCGCCCCGGCCCGCCGGGTGGTGGTGGAGCCGGACATCCGGAACACCGCCGTGCACCGGCTCAACGCCCGCGCCGGCTTCCGCGAGGACGGCCCCGTCGACCTGCCCGACAAGACGGCGCTGCTCTCCATCTGTCGTGCCGAGGCGTTCCGCGAGTCGGAGATCGGCCGGACGTCGATGCCGGTCTCGTCGTCGTCACCCCCGGTCGCACTGCCACCCCACGCCCACCTCACCGGTCACGCCATGCGCCGCGCGCACCGCCACCTCTGCGCCAAGGCGCTGGCCGAGTTCTCCCACGAGCGGCTCCTCGCGCCCACCCGCTCCACTCACACCGACGCCGGCCCCGACACCTACGCGGTCCGCGCCGGCAGCGAACGGTGGACGTTCCGCGCGCGGGTGCTGCCGCTGGAGCACTGGGCGATCGACGAGGCCTCGCTGTGCCGCGAGGTCGACGGCGTCCCGGTCGAGCCGGACGCGCAGGAGTTGATCCTCACCCTCGCGCCCCATCTGGGGATCCCCGGGTCGCTCGTGGGGACCTACCTGGAGGAGATCGCGGCCACGCTCGGCTCGGCGGCGTTCTGCCTGCATCACCGCGATCGCCCCGCACAACAGCTGGCGGAGGCGGGCCTGCAGGAGGTCGAGGGCGCGATGACCGAGGGTCATCCCGGGTTCGTCGCCAACAACGGCCGCGTGGGCCTGGGTCTGTCCGACCGTCACCGTTACACGCCCGAAGCCCCGTCGACCGTCCGCCTGGTGTGGCTGGCAGCCCGCCGCGGCCTGAGCCACCTGGCCACCGTCACGGGCCTCGACGAGCGCGACCACTACGCGCGCGAGTTCGGCACCGAGGCGCTAATGCGGTGCGACGACCAGCTGCGCTCGCTGGGCCTCGACCACGCCGACTACCGCATCCTGCCCGTGCACCCGTGGCAGTGGCAGCACGAGGTCGCGGTGGCGTTCGCCCCCGATCTCGCGCGCCACGACCTGGTCCACCTGGGCGAATCCGACAGCGAGTACCGGCCACAGCAGTCCGTCCGCACCTTCTTCGACGTGAACCACCCCGAGCGCGGCTACGTCAAGACCGCCCTCGCCGTGCAGAACATGGGGTTCACCCGCGGCCTGTCGCCGAAGTACATGCGCGACACCCCGGCCGTCAACGACTGGGTGGCCGGGGTCGTCGCCTCGGATCCGGTGTTGCGCGCGCTGGATTTCCAGATCCTGCGGGAGGTCGCCGCCGTGGGCTACACCGGCGACGCCTACCACCGGGCGGCCGCGGCCGGGATCTCGGACGAGGGGCCGCACACCAAGATGATCGCGGCCCTGTGGCGCGAGAGCCCCGTTTCACGGCTGGCCCCCGGAGAACGTGCCGTCACGCTGGCCTCGATGCTGCACGTGGACCTGCACGGGCGGTCCCTCGCCGTCGAGCACCTCGAGCGGTCGGGCCTGGACGCCCGCACCTGGCTCCGGGCGCTGCTCGACGCCTACGTGCTGCCCGTCGCGAGGTGCCTGCTCGTGCACGGGCTGGTCTTCATGCCGCACGGTGAGAACGTGATCGTGGTGATGGGCCCCGACCACACCGTGCGCCGGGCGCTGTTCAAGGACATCGGCGAGGAGGTCGCCGTGGTGCGTGACCGGCCTCTGCCCTCTGGGCTCGAGCGGATCCGCCACGTGGTGGACGCGGAGACAGCCGCACTGAGCGTCCACACCGACGTCATGGACGGGGTGCTGCGCCACCTCGCCTCGATCCTCGACGTCGCCGGGGTGCTCGAGGCGGATCAGTTCTGGGACGAGACGCGGCAGTGCCTCGAGACCCTGGCTCCCGGCGGCGGTCGCGGCGGCGAGGGTCGCGGCGGCGAGGTGCACCGTCCCACCTGGGAGGCGCTGTTCGCTCCGCGGTTCAAGCACTCGTGCCTCAACCGCCTGCAGCTGCGGAATACCCGTCAGATGGTGGACCTGACCGATCAGGCCGGGTCATTGCAGTTCGCGGGGACGCTCGCCAACCCGCTCATCTCCCGGCTGGTCCGGGACGACGACACGCCGGGCGAACCGCAGCGTCCCGCCCGCCCGGGCACGGAGCCGGGCGCGGAGCCGGCGACGGTAGCGTCGACGGCATGAACGGACGGGAACTCCAGAAGTGCGCGGCGATGCGCGCCCGCGAACTGCCCGCGTCGACTCTGGAGTTCCCGTTCGGGCCGGACTTCGATGTGTTCAAGGTCCGCGGGAAGATGTTCATGTTCCACGCGGTCGTCAACGGCGAGCGTCAGGTGATCCTCAAGGCACTGCCGTCGGATTCGATGGCCCTGCGCGATGCGCACGCCGACATCACGCCCGGGTACCACATGAACAAGCGGCATTGGATCTCGCTGCACCCCGGCGGCACGCTGACCGCGGACATGGTTTCCGAGCTGGTCACCGAGTCCTACCGACTCGTGGTGTCGGGCCTACCCCGGGCACAGCAGCCCGTCGAACCGCACGCCTTCGGGCGCCAGCAGCGTTAGGTAGGCCGACGCTCACCACCCGGATCGACCCCGCCCCTTAGCCGGGGTGCAGGGGTCGATCCGGGTGGTGAGCGTC
>NZ_JABFAN010000141.1:0-1174 GCF_017168155.1 Dietzia sp. KRD202
CGATCCGGCTCACCGGGAACGCGGCAGACCCCGACCTGGACTGTCTCGCCGTCACCTACTGCGGACTCGCCCTCATGCGGTTGGTCGACCGACTGGTCGACGACGCGTCGGAGGTGACCATGCATAGTCGCTGGCCGGAGCCAAGCAGCGGGGCTCGAGAAGCCTGGCCGGGGGCGCGGCTCATCTTCAACGCCCCCCTGTCCTATGTGCACATCCCTGAACGGACGCTACACGCGGCCTGCCGCTTCCCCGACCCAGTCGCCTACGACGTCGCCGTCACCAGCCTCCAGCAGGCGCTCGAACGTCAGGGCGGCAGCCGGGACTTCACCCGCAGGGTGCGGGCACTGCTGGACGACGGGCCAGGGGTGAGGACCATCCAATCGGTCGCGAATGAGTTCTCGATCTCCTCGAGTACCCTGAAACGCCGCCTCGCCGCGGAGGGAACCAGCTTCCGCGAACTCCTCCAGGAGTCACTGCTCGACCGCGCCCGGATACGGCTGCTCGACCGCTCCACGTCTGTCAGTGAGGTCGCCGCCGAACTGGGCTACAGCGACCTCACGAACTTCTCGCATGCCTTCAAAGGATGGACCGGCAGCTCACCGAGCCACTTCCGACGCGCCCACCAGCACCCTTGAGTACCACTTCCGCAGCCCCTAAGAAGGACCGCGCCCGGCGGGAGTGGCTCACCAGGTGCTCCCTTATGAGTCCACGGATCCTTCCGGAGTGGTCTCTCCGGTGGTAGCTGGAGGAGTGAAGGCATCGTCAGGCCCCGCAGCGGCGGTGACCATAGGTCCGTAGGCCTGGTGGAGGGCAGACAGAATGCGGCCCAGGGGGAGGTCGTCGAAGCTACCGTGGTCTCGTACGTACTCCATGTGCCGAGTCCCGTCGGAGGTGAAGGCGTGCATGAGCGCGTCGCTCCGTCCCTCGAATTCGACCGGTGGCACGCCGAATCGTTCGCATAACTCGACATTGAAGGCAGGTGTGGCCTTCAGCCATCGTCCGTCGATGTAGACGCTGCAATAGCCGTGATAGACGAACAGATCCGTTCCACCCATGACGGCTCGTAAGGTGTCGGTCTGCAGATGGTTCCGTACATCGGCGAAGCCGAGTCGGGTAGGGATGCCCGCGGCCCGCAGAACCGCGGCCAGTAGCACCGCCTTGGGCACGCAGTAGG
>NZ_JABFAN010000142.1:0-410 GCF_017168155.1 Dietzia sp. KRD202
CCTTTAGCGTGGTGAACGTCAGCGCTGTATTCGCGCCAGACCCAGAGAACCCGAAGCCCAAAATAGACATATTGCCGTCCACTGCAGGGCGCGCCATGACGTACTCCTCATACGCCTTGACCACATCCAAGGTACGCTCGGTTGTCGCATTGGCAGGTAGCTGGATACTGGTCATGAAATAGCCTTGATCCTCTTCCGGTAGAAAAGCCGAAGGCAACTGGCGGAAGGCGAACACCAGCACGCCTGCGATGACCACAAACACCAGCATGACCCGACCGCTGCGGGCGACCAGTCTCCCCACACGCGATTCGTAACGGGCGGTCATACGTTTAAGCGACCGGTTGAACCAGCCGAAGAAACCGCCTTTGTCGTGGTGCCCCGGTTTAATGGGTTTGAGAAGGGTGGCGCAT
>NZ_JABFAN010000143.1:0-39220 GCF_017168155.1 Dietzia sp. KRD202
CCGGAAAGCAGTGGTGGCAGCGCCCGAGAGTGGGTGACTTCGCAGGTCGGGGCAGGGATCGGTGCCGGACGCGAAGGAGGAGCTGGAAATGCGAGGGGCGATTCATCTGATGCAATACGCAGATTTTTACTTTACATAAGATAAGTTATCGGCGTTCAACTCTCGGGAGTAGTGGTAGGTGCGGTTACTGCCGTCTACCTGGGATGATGGGGTTTGCGCTGGTGGGCGGCGGGGTTGGCTGGCGTGGTGTCGGCGCCGCGGATGTGATGCTTGTGCGTCGGTCCAGCGCCCCGTAGGTTTCTTGCATTAGATGCAGGTTTCCACGAGTCGGAGGTCGGCGTGGACGGTGTCCCGGGATTCGTTCCGCGGTTGTTGCGCGACGGTGAGGTCGGCCTGTTCCGTGCCGAGGACCGCGTGTTTGAAGCAATGGTCGAGGGTTGGCGGGCGCAGATGCTGGCGCGTGGGCTGACGAGAGCAACGATCGACGGGCGCTGCGGGGTGCTGCGCCGGTTCCAGGAGTTCGCCGGGACGTTCCCGTGGTCGTGGAGGCCGGTCGATCTGGATGACTACATGGCTGGGCGGCGCTCGGGTGAGAAGCCGGTGAGCTGGACGACGCTGCGTTCGGACAGCAATGCCATCGCGATGTTCTGTGCCTACGTCTCGAGCTCGAGCTACGGGTGGGGTGCGCTGTGCCAACGGGTCTTCGACGATGTTCCGGCCCAGATCGCGTTCGAGTGGAACACTCCGCGGCACACCTGCGAGGATGCTGTTCCGGCTGGCCGCCGGGCCTTCACGGCCACGGAGCTGCAGAGACTCTTTGATGACGTGGACGACCGGGTCGATCGTGAGTTCGCTGCTGGGAGTAAGCGCTGGCTTCCCCTGTTGCGGGACTCGATCGCGTTCAAGGTCTGCTACGCCTATGGGCTTCGGCGTCGCGAGGTGGCGATGCTGGACGTGCAGGATTTCGGCCCCAACCCGCATGTGCCTGCGTACGGCGACTTCGGCGCGGTGACCGTCCGATGGGCCAAAGGCACCACCGGGTCGGGGCCGCGACGACGCACCGTGTTGACGGTCCCGGAGTTCGACTGGGTGGTTGACCTGCTCCGATTCTGGATCACCGAGCGTGGCCGGCGGCACTTCGCCACCGCTGACCGATCGGCGGCGCTATGGCCGAGCGAGCGCGCCGAGCGGATACGAGTGGGTAGCTTGAGTGATGCCTTCGCTGCCGCCCGCGAGGGCGCCGGCTTGCCGAAAGAGCTCGGACTGCACTGCCTGCGACACTCCTACGTCACGCACTTGATCGAGGCCGGCTACGACCCGGCGTTCGTGCAGACTCAAGTCGGTCATGCCTATGCGTCGGTCACCGGGCTGTACACCTCGGTCGGCAACGATTTCAAACAGAAAACCATCCAGCACATGATCGCTTCGCGGCTGGACGGCCACGGCAGGAAGCAGGACGGAGACGCTGATGGCTGAGCAACGACGCATCGGGTATCGCTGGAATCTGCGGACGCAGATGGCGCAGCGCAACCTGTGGAAGAGCACCGAACTGGTGCCGTTGTTGAGGGCTCGGGGCATCAACCTGTCCGAGAGTCAAGTCTACCGGCTGGTGACCGGCACACCAGAGCGGATCCCGGCACGCACGTTCGCCGCGCTCTGCGACATCCTCGACTGCGAACCCGGCGAGTTGTTCGAGCCGTTCGTGGAGATTCGGGCAGCGGCCACCGCCCAGGCGCCGAAGCGGCCGGAAGACCTGGGGGTGGCACCCGGCCAGCCGATCGCCCCCCGGGTGAGACTCGTCCGGGACGACAACGAGGACTGACCGATACCGATGGCCAGGCCCCGCAAACCCGACGACCCGGACCTACGTCGCGTGTGTCCGTGTGATCGCTGCGGCTTGGGCTACCCGCTGGTGGTCACCTGGGGCCCGGAGGATCAGATCTGCGGCTACTGCTACCAGCAGGCCAAACGCACCCGCGGCACCTGCGACTGCGGCCACATCCGCGTCTTACCGGGCCGAGTAGATGGGCGCCCGGCCTGCCGGGCGTGCGCCCAGATCACCCTCAACATCGATTGCGTGCGCTGCGGCGCCGAGGACGAGATCTACCGCGCCGGCCTGTGCTGGCCATGCGCACTGAGCGAGACCGTCGACGGACTGCTGACCAACCTGGACACCGGCACCATCGCCGAGAGGCTTATCCCCCTGGCTGAGGCGTTGAACTCGATGAAACGCGCCAACAGTGGACTGACCTGGATCCGCCAGCGGCACGTGACCGACTTCCTGAAACAGTTGGCCACCCTCCCGGAGCTCACGCACGAGGCGATCGATGCACTTCCACGCTCGCGCACCCGCGACTACGTGCGCGGGCTCCTAGTCGAGCACGGTGGCCTGCCCCGACGTGATGAGCTGCTTGTCCGCTACCAAGCCTGGGCGGACACAGCACTGGAGAGGCTGACCGAGGACACCAACCGGGCCGTCATTGACCGCTATATCCGCTGGCACCATCTGCGGCGCATGAACCAGATGGACCTCGTCCCCCACGGCACCTTCCTGCGCAGCAAGCAGACCGTCACCGTCGCGATCAACTTCCTCAACTGGCTCGGCGAGCGCGACATCGCGCTCGCCGACGTCGGCCAGGGCGAGGTTGACGCCTGGATCGCCGGCGGGCCGACCACGCGACTGCTCGTCGATCGGTTCCTCGGCTGGGCCATGGACACCAAGAACGCCCCACAAGGGCTCACCGTGCCCCGCCATCGCCGCGGTAACAGCACCACACTCAGCGCCACCGACCAGGCCGCCGCCCTGGACCGAATAGTGGACGGCGACACCCTGACCACACGAGACAAGGCCGCGGCGATACTGGTCCTTGTCTTTGGCCAACAGATCCAGGATATCGCCGCGCTGACCTGGGACGACATCACCGTGACCGAGGACCTGGCGACCATTACGCTCGGCAGCGGCCCGATCGTGTTGCCCGCCCCGCTCGACGGGTCGTGGCGTGAACTTCTGGCCAACCCTGGCCACGACCAGACCGCCGCTCACCCGAGAAGCAACTGGGTCTTCAGAGGGCATTCCCCCGGCATGCACATCGATCCGATGCACCTACGCCTCCGGCTACGAGACCACCTCGTCAGCGCCCGCGCCGCCCGACTCGGCACACTGCATGAACTCAGCAAAACCGCCCCGGCCGCCATCATCGCCGACGTCCTGGGTTATCACCCATCGACCATTGAGCGCCACGCCGTCGACGCGGCAGGTACGTACGCCGAATACATCGTCGCCGTACGCGAGCACGGCCAGAGGTGATTCTCCGGAAATTACCGAGCAATCGGTATCACGGGAAATAGGTAACAGGAAACAATCTCCGTTACCGGAGTGGAGAGTGCCACAGAGTAATTCTCCGCTCGAGAAACCGCGATCAGATCGCCTACTCCCGCCTTACGAACACCCGTTCCTGCCAGCAACATAATGGCTGGTCGAGCCCCGTTTTGGGGCCACAGTGTGTTCCAACGTTATTTACGAGTGGTCCTCGACGTCCCCGGTGATTTGGGCTAAGGCTGCGGTTAGGTCATTCCCGCTGGGGAGTGCCTCGTGCTCTGCGGTGGGTAAGGCCTCATAGCTGAAGGTTGAGACGGCCAGGGGTGCGCCGGCCGGGTTCAGCGCGTAGCGGACGACACGATCGGCAGACCAGGCTCCCGACGGTCGGGGCATGTGCGGTACGGCGCAGGCGATCCTCGACGAGGGCGACGTAGAACTGCAGCTGCCAGGCGTGTTCGGGCTTGAACTTGCCGGTCTTGAGCTCGATGACTACATACCGCAATTGCTCGACGTGGAAGAACAGTAGGTCAGCGTAGAAGTCCTCGCCCCCGACGTCGAAGTGGACCTGCCTTCCCGCGAAGGCGAATCCTGGGCCGAGCTCCCGCAACGTGTCGACGATCCGGTCGGTCAGGGACTCCTCGAGTCCCCGTTCGGCGACCTCGCCGGACAGATCCAGAAAATCAAGGATCAGCGGGTCCTTGGCGATCTGTTGGGCGAGCTCGGAATCGTGCGCAACAAGCTGTTGCGCGATCGGCCCCGCGGTCCAGGAGCCGGCGATGCTCACCTGAACTGCCAGGGGAGAATGGAGGTAGGCTCCGACAGGCGTAGAGCACGGTCGGGTTCGGTGAGGTGAGGCGGCTTTCGCTGAGCGTTAGGGCGTGCGGGATCACCTGGTGAGTCTCGTCGGGGTCTGGTGTGGATCGGGTGTGGCGCGGTAGTCTGGGGGCACAACGGGCCGGATACCGGAACGTTGCCTGCCGAGGGCTCCCGCGAGGGGGCCCTCGTTTTATTTAGGGCTCCCAGGTGCGTTGCCGGTGGGTGTTTTGGTAGATCAGGTGGGCGAGTTTGTCGGTGACTGCTTGAGCTCGGGGGTGCTGATTGTGCACCGCCTGGGCTCGGCGGTGGATGTAGACGGCCATGTCGACGGCCTGTAGGCCGGGGGTGTGGCGTGAGTCGGCGAAGTTGATGGGCGCGGAGATGTGCTGAAGTCGGCTTGGCCGGTATCCGCCGGTGCCGA
The DNA here is from genome assembly GCF_017168155.1 of Dietzia sp. KRD202. Lineage (NCBI taxonomy): Bacteria > Bacillati > Actinomycetota > Actinomycetes > Mycobacteriales > Dietziaceae > Dietzia > Dietzia sp. KRD202. The sequence continues at coordinate 4,557 of NZ_JABFAN010000143.1, forward strand.
AGTCTTGGTAGGCGCTGAACTGGTCCTGGTGTTGGGCGCTGGTGGCGATCTCGTCGGCGATGACGATCGCCTGCTCTCCGGCGCCGTGTTGGGCAGTGTAAGTGTCGATCTGCTCGAGCAGGTGGCGGAACACTACGGTGTGGGGCTGTTGCGGGTACCGATATCGGGCGTTGAGGCGTCTGACGTCCACCCCTTCGAAGAGGTACCGCACGCCCGCGTGTTGTGCTGCCCGTAGGACGGCACTGTAGAGGCCAGCTGCTTCGCGGTGTTTGCCGCGAAGGTTGGCCCACTGTCCTGCGCCGCCCATGATCTCGTGTCCATGGAACTCAGCCGTGGGATCGGTGCCGTGTTTCGTGGCGGTTCGCTCGGCGATCTGGGTGTAGAGCTGGTGGAGCTGCTCCCATTGGTCGTAGTCGGCGATTGCTGCCCCGATGTAATAGAGGTCCTGGTCGTAGGACTCGTCGACATAGGCGATCAGCACGTAGTCCATTGTCTCACTCGGGCGCGACAGGCTTGTGTGGCGCGGGCCGCGGTGGCCCGGGACTCGCCTTGTTCTTCGTTGGTTGGCAGGGGTGCTCCGACGGCGAGGGTCCGGCCGGTTTGCTGCGCACTGGCGCGACGGGGATGTTTCGGTTCGGCGCCTGTGGTAACATTGGTAACAAATTGCGTTACCGGTTACCGGTTACCGGTTACCGAATGCTGAATCTGGAGGGGTTGCCATGTCGTCGTCGGAGAAGATCGCTCACGCCTACGGCGTGCTCGTCGCGCGCGGGGACAAGGTCACCGTGCGGGCGGTGCAGAAACAGGCGGGGGTGCGGATCGGCGAGGTGGCGGCGTGGATGCGCGAGCACGCCGCGGGCGCAGCGGGCGAGGTGCCGGAGGCCCCGGACTTGTCGGAGCCGATGTCGGCGATGGTGGCGTCGGTGTGGGCGGCGGCGTGGAAGCGCGCCGCCGAGCAGGCAGACGAGGCCACTGCGGTGGCGCTCGATGCTGCCCGCGCCGGCGAGGCCGACGCTCTCGCCGCGGCGGAGGCAGCCACGGCGCAGCGAGCCGATGCCGATACGGCCAGGGGTGAGGCGGTCCGGGACGCCGAGCAGCTGCGCGCCGAGCTGGCCCAGGTTCGCCAGCAGCTCGAGACGACGCAGCGTGAGTCAGAGCAGGCGCGAGCCCTGGCGGAGGAGGCCGACCGTGCCCGGGTGCGGGCCGAGGCCACCTCGGACACCTTGCGTGAACTGCTGGACGCGTTTCGTTCCTCCGGGCAGGCCGACGATGACAAGTAGCGATCCGCACCGTGGTGGCCTTGTCGTGTCGGACCGGGCGAGCACACTGACAAAGCAGGACTGCCAATGAACAAGCGGCCCGGACCTCCGCCAGGTGAGTTCGGGATGTAACGGGACGAACGCCAACACGGGAGGCGTCATGTGGGATCTACAGACCGCGGTACAGGCCGTGGCGGTGGTCGCGGTGGCCTCGCTTTTGATGCCGCCGTTGGCACGCGGCATCGGGGGAATCTGCGCGGTGATCGGATTCTGTGGGGTGGTGCAGTCGAGCTCCTGGGCGCCGACGGTGATGGCGTTGGGGCCGGTGGCGTGGGTTGTCGGGCACTGGTCGTTCGCGGTCCGCAACGATGTGCATTACCGGTCCCGTCTCGCACGTGTGGTGATCGACAAGACGCCGCTGCGGTGGACGATTCCGCGCTACTGGCAGCTGCGCCGCCAAAGACGCATCGCGGAAGCCCGCTGACACTTCCCACCCGACCGATACAGCAATGGCCCCACCTCTTCGGTGGGGCCATTGCTGTTGGTGTGTGGTTCCCGAGTCTAGAACAGTGGCGGCTCGTCTAGGGGTGCGGTGTTGCCGCAAGCTTGGGCGTAAGCCTTGGGGTTCCAGCCGCCGGAGACCGCTTCGCGGACGGCGAGGGAGCGGGCGTGCCGGTCGTGGCGTTCGGTGGTGTTGCGGATGATTCCGGTGCGTCCGCAGGCGACCGCGTAGAGCAGGTTCGCTGATTGGGTTGAGGCGATGAGATGGTCCGGGTCTACGCGCACGCACAGGGGTTCGTTGCAGCGGTGCTCACCGATCGCCTCGGCGGTCAGTTGGCCGGCGATCAGGAGGGCGAAGCGGTGTGCGTACTCGGTTCTGCTGACGCCGCCTTGTCGCCAGGTGATCCGTCCGTACCCGTCGGAGATGGCGCCGGTCCAGATGTGACATCCATCGCCCGGGGCGCGCACGACACGGGAGCCAAACGCGGCAATCGACGCCTCGGTCGGAGGCAGCGTCGAGTCGTACGGCCTGGACCGCCTCGCGGCAGGCCGGGGCCGGGGACGGGCGTCCATTCCCGGCAGCGGGATGTCCTCGAACCATCCGCCGGAGACGGGCTCAGTGCTGTTGGTCACCGTTGGTGTCCGCCGAGGTCTGATCCGCCGCTGGCGTGTCACCGCCGTCGGCATCGTTGACCGTGTCGTCGGTGTCGGTGGTGTTGTCCTTCGCGGCGCGGATCGCCGCCCCGACCTCGCGGGCGGACAGTCCGGTCATCTCCGCCAGGTCCGCCTGCACCACGCCCAGGTCCCGAAGCTCGACCAGCGCCTGACCGAGGGCGATCTGCGCGTCATCGCGGGCATCGATCGCCGAGAACACCGCGACCAGCTTGGCCTCGCGCTTGCGTGCCCGCTCCAGCTCGTCGGCCATCGCCTGACGAGCCCTCGCGCGTGCGGTTTGTGAACGTGAATCAGTCTTGGTAGCCGCCATGTGATCGACCCTATTGCCCCACCCATCGTGCCGCAATCCCCAACCACCATGCCGCCGTCATCGTCGCGCCGTCCTGGTCCCCGATCGCCGCACCACATCTAGCACTGGCCGTGCTAGATCATCCTCGCTGTCGCTCGCTTAAACTGCCACACACAGTATGCACTTCTAGTGATAGACGGGAAACACCTGGTCAGCGCCCTGCGGCCTCGTGGGGCGTAGACGCCCCGCCACCGGCCGCATACGCTGGAGGCTGTGATGAGTCTGCGAGCGGTTCACGCAGGGACTGGATACCAGTACCTGCTGCGCTCGGTGGCGACCCATGACGCCGACCCCGAAGGCAAGTCACTGTCGGACTACTACGCCGCCAAAGGCACCCCACCGGGGGTCTGGATCGGCTCCGGACTGACCGGATTGAACTCCGAGACCGCGACCGTTGGGGCCATCGTGACCGAGGAACAGATGGCCGCCCTGTACGGCGAGGGACTGCACCCGGACACCGACCAGAAGATGGCCGACGGCGCGCCCCTCGCGGCGTGCAAGTTGGGCCGAAGTTTCCCGATCTACACCGGCGGCGTCGAGGTCCTTCAGGCTATTGCTACTGCCGAGAAAACCTTCCTCGCCGTCGAGGGACGGCGCCCCACCGTCGAGGAACGAGGCCAGATCGCCGAAAGTACGGCCCGCCCCTTCTACACCAAGGAGTTCGGCTACGAGCACGCCTCCGGAGAAGACGTCATCGCCTGGGTCAACCGGGAACGCGACCGCGTCAAACAAGCCGTCGCCGGATTCGATTTCACGTTCTCTCCAGTGAAAAGTGTCAGCGTCTGGTGGGCACTGGCCGACGAGAACACCGCCTCCCACATCGCCGCGCTGCATCACGAAGCCGTCGCCGAAGCCTTGGCGTGGGCCGAGGACAACGCCATCTACACCCGGGTCGGGACCGGAGGCATCAAACAGGTCAAAACCGGCGGGATCATCGCCTCAGAGTTCACCCACTTCGACACTCGAGGCGGCGACCCGGACCTGCACTCGCACGTGCTGATCGCCAACAAAGTCCAAGCCCCTGACGGGCGCTGGCTCTCCCTGGACGGGCGGGCCATCTTCCAGATGCATCAGGCGATCTCGTCGCGCTACGACGCGATCCTGCACGACAAACTCACCCGGAGAATGGGCGTGGAATTCCAGGCCCACTACCCGCACCCGGACAAGGCACCGATCTGGGAAATCGCCGGCATCGACCGCAAGCTGATCGACGCTTTCTCCTCACGACGGGCGATGGCCCGCCCGGTCTACAACCAGCTCGTTGCCAACTACGTCGCAAAGCACGGCCGCCAACCCGGACAACGGGCCTCCTACGCCCTGTGGCAGAAAGCCATCCTGGATACCCGCGACGCCAAAAAGCCGGCCCTGTCGCTGGACGAGCACCGCGCCGGCTGGCGCGAGCGGGCCGCACAGATCGTCGATGAGCACACCCTGGACACCCTCACCGACCGGGTCACCCGGCACGGCAAGGCCGGAGTCGAGCGGGACATCTTCAACGCCGACACTCACGCCCGTGTCGTGGCCCAGCGGGCAGTGGAGGCGGTGACGGCAAGGCGCGCACAGTTCCGCCGCTCGCACGTTCAGACCGCGGTGTCGACCGCACTCAAGGGCTACGTGTTCACCGGCGAGCAGGCCCTGGAACAGGCGCACCAGGCGGTGATGGACACCGCCATGGATGAGTTGGTCATCCCCTTGACCCCACCAGAAATCCTCGACCTGCCGGGTGCCCTGACCCGTCCGGACGGGGCCGGGGTGGACCGGCACGCCAACACCGAAAAGTTCACCACCCACGCCGTCCTGGACGCCGAGCAACTCGCCCTGGACGCTGCGCGTACCCCGGTCGCGGTCACCGCCCCGGCAGCGGTCCTCGAGCATGTCCTGGCCGAACACGAGACAAGCGAAGGGTGGAGCCTGAATGCCGGTCAGCGGGCGCTGGCCGGGCACCTCATCGGGGCCGGAACCCTGCTCGCCGCCGGCGTCGGACCGGCCGGCACCGGCAAGACCGCCTCCATGAAGATCGTCGCCGACACCTGGCACGCAACCGGACGCACCGTGATCGGACTGGCACCGTCCGCCGCTGCTGCGGCCATCCTGTCCGAGGACATCGGCGCCGACTGCCACACCATCGACTCACTGACGTTCACGTGGCTGGGCCGCAACCCCAACCAGCCCGGCCGCACCCTCGCAGCCCTGCCGGTGACCATCTCCCCCGGCGACATGCTGCTGGTGGACGAAGCCGGCATGGCCAGCACCGAGAACCTGGCCGCCTTGACCGAGATCGCCGCCGAAACCGGGGCCGTCCTGCGTCTGGTCGGCGACCCCAAACAGCTATCCGCCGTGGAGACCGGAGGCCTGCTGGCCGACCTGACCCGCACCCCGGGAACCCCCGAACTGCGCGAGGTCATGCGCATGGGCTCAGACACCGCCCAAGCCGAAGCCACCTTGGGCCTTCGTGACGGCAACCCCGACGCCCTTGGCCTCTACACCGACCGGGGATGGCTCACCGGCGGGCACCGGGAGCAGATGCTCACCGACGCCGCACACGCCTTCCTGGCAGACACTGCTGCTGGCCGTCGCTGTCTGGTGATCGCCTCCACCAACACCGACGTCGACACCCTCAACGACCTCATCCGAGCCGACCGCATCAGCACCGGGCTGGTCGACGACACCCACACCATGCGCGTGTCCCGGGGCGATGCCGTCGGTGTCGGGGACACCGTCATCGCCCGCACCAACGCCACCCTCCACACCGACAACGACCGCACCCCCCTGGGCCGGGTCATCAACGGCCAACTGTTCACCGTCACCGGCATCACCGACGACGGCGCCCTGGCCGTGCGGGACCAGAACACCGGCGCCGACATGCTCATCCCCGCCAGCTACGCCCACACCAACATCCACCTCGGATACGCCAGCACCATCCACCGCGCCCAAGGCGCCACCGTCGACACCACCCACGCCGTCATCGACAACACCGTCGACCGCGCCGGCCTATACGTGGCCATGACCCGCGGCAAAAAAGAAAACCGCGCCTACACGGTGTGCGAGCACTCCCTCGACCCGGGCGCCGAAGACGCCCACATGCACTCGGCCGGCGACCAGAACGCCCCCACACCCACACAGGTCCTGACCAATGTGCTGGGCCGCGACACCCGCAACACCTCAGCCATTGACACCCTGCGGCAGGAATACACCACCGCCACCGCACCCGAACGCCTCGAACAGCTCTACCGCCACGGCGCAGAACTGGCCGCTCAAACCTTCACCGCGAACACCCTGCCCGACTACCTCGACGCACTCCCCCGCACCCACACCCACCAACTCGAGGCCGACCCCGCAGCGCGGGCTGACCTCGAACACGCCTGGACCGAAGCAGCCCAAGCAGGCCTGGACCCCCGCGAACTGTGGCTCGAGGCCACCGACAACCTCGACACCGCGAAATCCGCAGGCGCCGTCATCGCCCACCGGATACGTGACGTGACCAGAGGACACGGCGAACCCGACGCCCTGCCCACTCCCCCACCAGAAACCACCACAGGCGATGCCGAACTCGCCACCTGGCTGACCGCCACCCGCGAAAAGCTCACCATCACCCCGGACGGCACCAGCACGCCCGACGCCGACGACTTCGTCGCCTCCTACCTCGAACACCGCGCCGCAGAACACGAGCATGGACCGGACGTCGAGCCCCTGGGTGCCTCTTCGGATTGGGGGCAGGCGACAGGACCGGACACCTCCCCCGACCTGTGGTGACATGCCTGGTCTCACAGGGACAGCCACCCATGGTGGTGTCAGGCAGCGGTGGCAGCCCACTGATGGGGTGCGAGCAGCATGTCGGGGGCCGGCAGCGCGGCCCGAGCCGCGGCAACAAGTTCCCACCAACTACCGGGATCGTGCTCCCGGTGCCGCTCCTGCGCGGCCATCGCCGCGCCCCATGTTGTTGCCTGTACCGGGGGGCCGGTACTGGTGGCGCCGTAGGCCAATGCGATATCGACCGGGTGGACGTTCTCGGCCTCATCCGGGGTGGGAAACATGCCCCACTCGGCCAGCGCATCGGAGCGCTCCGGCTGATAGCGGGTGGTGAACCACCACACGAACACCGCCGACTGCAGCCTGTACTGACGCACCCGATCAGCGTGTGCTCCCGTCACTCCGGCCAGGGCCGCAGCCCGAGCCAATCGGGAACGGCCCTGATAGGCGCGCCCACTGGAGGTGGCCAAGCCGTAGGACTGGAGCGCAGCAATCTTGCTGCGAACCGTTGCTGCACACACCCCCAGCCGAGCCGCTACCTGCTTGACCGACAACCGTTCGCTGCTCAGCAACTCCCATACCCGCAACCCGAGAACTCCCAGCGAGCGAGCGTGCCAGATATCAGCGCGAGCACGCTCCAGCTCCCCCTGCAGCCTCTGCTCTAGCTCCGCAGAAAATACTGCACCACTTCTTTGTTTCCCGCCCCCGGGTCTTCCGACCCGCCAGACTGCTGCCCAGGGGCCTGCTGATCTTTGGACTCGCGCAATCCAGCCCTGCTGGACCAACACCTTCAGACGGCTGGTTACGACGTCTCGCGTCAGGCCGACGGCGATGGCCCAGTCGCGCTCGGACAGCTGCACGTTGTCTGCGGCTGCTGCCAGGGTCCTGGCAGCCAAGCCCAGGAGAAGCAGCCGATCCTGGGCCCCGGTCTTACCGGCCCATCTGTGGGGCTGGGCGCTCATCCGGGGCAACAGCTCAGCGACGATCGCTTCGGCTGCCCGGCGGGCCGGTGAGGGCGCGGTGGTGCTGCGGGGGGTAAAGCTGGCTGCGGTGACCGCTCTGGCCCACTGGCGGACCAACTCGGCGTGCGGGTCGAACCTGGGCGTGCGCTCCCCCGCGCTTGTGCGCTGTGTGCGGATAGTCTCCAGGCCTGGCCAGCAGTCGGTAAACGCCGCCTGGTGCAGGTCGTCGTAGCGCATCCTGGCGTGGGCGCAGGCCAACAAGATCGACCACCCGATTGCCGACGCGTCCGACTGAGCAGCGACCCTAGTGCGGGCTAGAGCTCGGATCTGTGCGGATATAGGGCGTCTGGGCCCGGCAAGATACGGGTGGCCCTGCACATCGGTGTGGACCGGGATCGGTGCGGCGCCTACGTCTGCTGGGGCGATTGCGGCTGAACCGGCGTGGTCGGGACGGGTCAGTGTCAGCTGCGTGACTGCTGTGCGCAAGGCTGACAGTGACACCGGGCGGATATGCGGGCTTGTCAAAGGCACCGATGCGCCGCCGGCGCGGTGGGGTGCGCCCGGGGCGCGGACACAACCGGTGCGCGGGTTAGTCAGCGGGCCCAGGTCAAGCGAGGGCCACGCCGCGGCGAAGGCCTCGACGATCGGTGCCAGACGGTTCGGGGACACGGCGGTACTAAGCCGGATCCACACGTGGTATCCCCCACTAGGCCCGGACGAGCACACCAGGTGCTCGATATTTGCTGCGGTGAGAGCGGTCGTACAGCTGGCCAGATCAGCGGTTGCTGTCGAGCTGGCATGGTGGGCGTCAAAATCCAGGGCAAGCAGACGAAACCTGCCCGATTCATCAGTCAAGTGCAGCGCAAACGGCGTCCCCTCCCCCGGCGCGCCATCAGCAAGGCGTCGCGTGGCGGCGAACGAGTGCGTCTTGCGCGAGTCAACACGCACATACGGGCGCGGACTCCACGCGCACACCACCGAGTCCCACCACCAGGTGGAATCTCGGGATTTGAGGACGTTGCGGTCAGGGCAAGACACGCCCAACGGATCGACTGGACCAACCGATGGGTATGACTTACTCTGAGAGGTGCCTGGAAGCACAGCTCTCCTAATTGGTGGGCAACCCCGAGTTTGAGCGGTAACTCGAACTCTTGACTTTCGATCCCGGTTCACTGGCAGGTGGGCCGGGATCAGTCATTTCAGGGCTGCGGGATGTTCAACTATTGGTCGGGCATGACCCGACCGCCGCTTCACGCTGAAATTGCCTCCTCATCTACAGGTAGAAGTACAGCCTCGGGCAGACCGAGGTCGATTGCGGCGAGGTCGGCCAAGTACTGAGACATAGAGATGCCTCTAGACCTGGCTTCCACTCGAAGTGCCTCGTACACCTCGGGAGCCATACGGACGGGCACCCGCATGCGCTCGCCGAAGGACGGTCGCCCAGGGCCCCGCTGCTTCGTCGCCATGGGAGGAAAACTTCCACACTTGGCGCCACAAATCCTATCGACACGCCTAAGTGAGGTGGAGTTTCTGGCGCCGTCTATGGCCCCGTCGGCTTCCAGTGCAGATCGGCCAGGGCGCGGTATAAACCAGTAGCGGTATACACCACAACACCAATGTCGGTTCGGCGGTATTTAGGGGCGGACGGTGTGTCTAACAAGCTCCTACGCTCGGCGGTTGGTACCAAGGTGTAGACCACAATCCGTACAGCGGTATGGCGGTATTTACAGATCGAGGTGTAGTGGGTTTTGAAGATTGCGGTAGTGAACACCAAGGGCGGCGTCGGCAAGACGACTACCGCCATCTACCTAGCGACGGTGGCGAGCGAGCAGGGGAAGTCGACTGAGTTGCTAGACGCAGATCCTCAGGGTTCGGCAACTAGCTGGGCAGAGCTCGCGGCCGAGGGGGGCGTGCCTCTGCCGTTCCAGGTCTCGCCCGCGAACAAGATCACGCTTTCGCGCGCATCGAGTAGTGATCTCACAGTGATCGACACACCTCCCGGCGCAGCCGACATCATCCAGGCAGCGATCGACGCGGCTGATGTTGTCGTGGTTCCGACTGCGCCGTCTGGGTTGGACCTCCAGCGCGTCTGGCCAACGTTGGAGGCTGCTGCGCACAAGCCAGCTGGCGTTCTTCTCACAAGCGTTGAGCTCGGCACCAAGCTACTCGAGCTGACAAAGGAGGCCCTTGAATCGGAAGGGGTTTTCGTGTTCGAGAACGTGATTGGCAAACGTCAGGCTATACGTCAGTCATTTGGCACATGTCCCACGAGCTTCTTTGGTTATCGAGATCTGATGGAAGAGATTGTTGAGGTGACTAGGTGAGTGGCAAATCGGAACCGGTGAGTCGCAGTCTGCGCCCACGGGCGGCAGCCCCCATCCGCCCGGTATCGGAGACGTTCTCGGCTTCTGAAGTAGCAAAGACGACCAACCCTCGTCGCACAAAAACATCGCTAGCGCTTGATGTTGAGGTGTACCGGAGGGCGAAAATTGCGGCCATCCAACAAGGGGAGACTGTGTCTGAATTTATCGAGGCGGCTATTCGCAGCGCGCTGCCAGACTGACACTGGAGGAGGTTTATACCTCTGTCGGCAAATACCAATAGAGGTATAAACCGTCTGAGGTAGCCGCTGTTGAAGCGATCGCGACCTTCGGGCGTCGCGTGAGCCCCAGTGAAACTGTCGGTGGGTTGTGGCATCGGGGCCGCGTCTGGGTAGTGACCTGACGACGCCGTGGGGGAGTGCGCCGGAGGGCAGGTTGTCAGATCGCGTCTTATCGGCGCCACCTGGACCTGGCGGAGCACTCGGCTGAGGGGACTTCGGATTCGAAGCCCGACCGGTACGGCCGATGCTGCTAATGAGCTTGCAGATGGCACTGTTGCGTGTGAGGAAGCTTCCACAGTGTGTGGTGGCGCTTGCGCCAGAAGGAGTCGAAGTGTCGCTGGGAGACTTGGCAGATCTGTTTGATCAGTTTGTCGCCGAATGCCGTACAACGCTCGGGGTTTCTGGAGCGTCTTCCGAGCTCAGCGTCACCGGTAAGCTAGACAACTTCCTCACGGAAGCATTTGTCGAGGGAAGTACTCATGCTCTTCATCTTTCTCAGCAAACAAGCACACAATTCGGAGTTCCCGATTTTCGAGTTGATGCGCCTGGAGGACTTCTTGGCTGGGTTGAGTTCAAAGCAGTAGTGGGTAAGGACCTTCGTTCTCTGAAGGGACACGATAAGCGCCAGCGAGATTTGTTCGTGTCCGGTCTGCACAACATCATCTTGACGAACGGTTGGCAGTGGGAGCTTTACCAAGACTCTAAGAGGGTCAAGACGGTCACGTTCGACCCGCAGCTGTTCACTGCCGACACAATCCCGATGATCGATTCAGGGAGAATCGACGAGCTGCGAAGTCTCCTGACGCTGTTCTTGACCTTCCAGCTGGGCTTCTATGAAACGACTGACAAGGCAGTCAGCGCGCTCGCCTCACGGGCTAAAGCGTTGAAGATGGCACTCATCGAGGTGGGGGCGACAGGCGCCGGCGCGCATCTGAACCAGCTTCGTTCAGACTTTCAAGCCCTTCTGTACCGGAATGGTCAGCCGTTCACCTGGGAAAAGTTTGTTGATTCCTACGTGCAGATTGCAGCGTTTGGGGCATTGCTCTGGCGCCTTGAATCTGGTGCGACGATCAGCTTGCAGCATCAGGTTGGACTGAAGGTCGGACTTCATCCCTTGCTTTCCCAGTGCCTTGCCATTTTGTGGTCTCCACAATCTCGCATACCTACTCTCGAGCCGCTGCTGGAAGAGCTATGTCGAACGGTAAACCTCATTCCGTTGGATTTGTTCAAGACCGGTGGGAAATCGACCCGTAGGCGGAAGTATCTTCCCGACCCGATTGTCCATGCGTACGAGCCCTTTTTTCGAAAGTATGACCAGGCAGCTCGTGAGGCGAACGGGGTTTACTACACGCCTGTCGAAGTTGTACAGCAGATCGTCTCCGGAACCGATGAGCTTCTACGTAGCTCTCTAGGGAAACCCGCAGGGATCTTGGACGACTCTGCTCGCTTCTTGGATCCGGCTACGGGCACTGGGACATTTTTGTTGGGACTGGCCAACGAGGTGGCCCTCGAAGCGGAAAAGGCTGGACTTCCGACCGATCAAGTAGTCAAAGAGGTCCTGACCGAACGGACGTCGGCGTTTGAGCTGTTTCCGGGGCCTTACACGATTGCTCATCAACGACTCGAAGCCCTGCTTTCCGCGCACGGGGCTTCCCCAACAACTCGACTCCCGATCTACCTGGCTGACACTCTTGCTACACCTGAATCAGGTGAGCTCCCGCTGTCAGGATTTGGCCCGGCGGGCGATGAGATCCTGGCCGAACGTGAACGGGCTGACTGGGTCAAGACCGGCGAGGAAATTCTCGTTGTGCTCGGAAACCCGCCGTGGGAAAGGGTGAAGAAGTCGGAAGGCGGCTGGGATGTCTTTGCCGAGGCCTTGATGCAGCAGGTGGTCGATGCGACCCCAGTAGACAAGCGGGCCGACGTAAAATCGGCAAGAGACCTCTATGTTGCATTTTGGGCGTGGGCGCTGTGGGTCCTGCGGAGCCCAGATGACCGGCGGGAGACCGTGCAATCGCCGATCATTGACGCCGCGAAGAATCATGGGATCGTAGCCTTCGTCACGAACCGAACCTGGATAGTCGGCCCTAGTCTGGTGGGCCTTCGCACGCTCGTCCGGCGTGGGGTCAAAGAGGTCTGGGTGTGTGACCTAGGTGGAGATGCGCGTGGGGGAGCCGGCGCCAAGTCCTTCGCTGGCGGGGATTCCAACGTCTTCGCCATTCAGACCGGCGCGGCGATAGTCTGGCTGGTCTTTGACCGAGAGTTCGTGGGCACTCCAGCCGTGAGGTATCAGCGAATTACGGGGAACAAGGCCACGAAGCTCGACCAGCTGGCCGAACCATTTGACGCCTCCCATTTCGTTGAGGTTGCGGGGGACAACTACTTCCTTCCGGTGAACTGGTCAGCTCGGCTAGCGGAAGCCCCATCTCTTCCGGACCTCTTTTCGTTCGAGCCCTACACGGGAATTCAGTCAGCTCGGGACACAAAGGAGTACTCACCATGGGGCGTAGATGCAGACGAGGTGTACGCGGAAACGCGAACACGGCCATCTGCTCTACCTGTGCGATCGGGAGCGCTAGGTCGTTGGAGCCAGCTCTCAGAGGCGCAACGCCGTGCTGCTTGGTCGACTGCCGCAACAGCTAGGTCTTCTAGCAAGAAGGTTCCGACAAAGGAATCACTAGACCCGAAGAAGGTTAGAAAAGCGCTCTACCGTCCGCTCGACTTCCGCCACGTCTACGACGACCCTGCCTGGATTGACTGGTACCGAGAGGACTTGCACCGCGTCTACGAAGACGTAGACGTGCCGACCTTGATCTCGCTCCCTAGAGACTTTGGAGCCGGTCCCTTGGTCATTCACTCCGACCTCCTCCCAGAGCAACACAGTTTCCGTGGCAAGGCTGGAGGTATGGCGGTGTTCCCGCTGTGGCTTCCCGGAGACGGTCGCCCTGACAATGGACGCACGGTGATCAACGGTCGCCGATGCGGGTTTAAGGACAGTGTCCTGGAGTGGGCGGAGTCGGCATTCCCAGACTCCATCAACCTGGCTGAAGACACATATGACTATGTGCTGGCGCTTCTTTCGGCCCCGCTGTACTCGAAGCGTTACTGGCCCGAACTTGAAGCGGTTTCTCCTCGGGTGCCTCTCGTTGAGGATGAGGAAATTGCCCGCGAGGCCCTCACTCTCGGGCGGCTAGTGCGAGCCGCCTGGAGGCGTGAGGTACCTACTGAGGGTTTGAGGTGGGACGCCGCGGGGAACGGAGCCCTCGGCCCCGCTTCGCTCCATGATGGAGTTCTGCGGTTCGCGAATGGTCGAACCATCACTGGCATCCCTAGCGGAGTGTGGGAGTACAAGGTCAGCGGGTACAGCGTGCTTTCCGAATGGCTCGCGGCGCGGGAGCACTGGGTCGTAACAATCGCCCAGGCACAGGAGACACTTCAGACAATCGCCTCCATCGGTGCTCTGGTTGAGCTGAGCTCGAGCCTTGATGGCCTGTTCGACCTCGTGGACCAGCGCATGTCTGACGGAGAGCAATAGCGAGGCCGACGCTGGGCGGGCTTCACTGATTGGGGTTGCCGTACTGGGTTACAGCCACCATGAACCGCACTGGTTCTGTCGGAGGGTTCCATCTAGGCCGATCTACCCGATAGATCCGATATTCGAGAACAGCTCGTACACGCGGAGGTGCCAGATCCTGTTCGAGCGGCTTGTTCAGGAGCAGCACTATGACGCCGCCTGCCTAGTCACCACTAGGAACGGTAGGGGCATCCTCCAGGAGTCCATCGCAGAAGTATTACCCCGAAACTTCAGCACCTCGATCGCGGGACGAGTGGAGTGCATCCGAAACCTCGCGTAGCGCTTGGCATCTTGTCCGTCTGGTCACCTGTGGAAAGTAGGTTCGTGGACCATGTCGGGGCGGTCGGTCACACTGGAGACAGCGTGGATGTTGCCGGGGCAGAGTTCGCCTCCTTCCGCCAGCCCGGAAGGGGGATCATGGACGACCTGGACGATCAGTCTGGCATCGGAGACCGCGCGGGCGTAGAGAGCTGGCTGAGTTGGAACCGGGACGATCTAGGTGATCAGGTTGATCGCTTAGCGGGCGACGTCTCGGTCTACCGGGACCTGCGGTCGGCGAAGTTCGTCGGCACGGAGCAAGCGCTCTTCGAGGACGCACTCGCAAGGTATGGGTTCGCTGTCATTGGCGCCTGGATCAGTCATGGTGTGATGGAGCAGAAGTGCCGAGAAAAGTGGCAGCTCAGGAACCTGAGCGAGCTGGAGGGAATCAAGCTAACGGCGCGCGATGTCGAAGAGCTCACTATGGACACGGTGGCCGCGGCGGTTGAAGGATTCAGGAACAACGTTCTGGCGAGAGGGAAGTGGGACCCGAAGAAGGGTGCTGCCCTGAGGACCTTCTTTATCGGGCAGTGTGAGTTCCAGTACCCAGATGTCGCCCGCCGCTGGAAGCGACAGCGCCGCGATCTGCTCACAGACTCGGCTCTGGACGACGCACAGCTGGGGCGGCTCACTCACTCGGTACTGGGCAACGCCGAGGCGGACGTCATCCAGGCAGATTCGATTGCTGAGCACCTCAGCCCAGTGAAGCGTGACGACGCCAAGATAGCGCTGGTCATGAGGAGTCACCAGTACTCGAACTCAGAGATCGCGCAGGAGTTGGGCACTACCGTGAAAACGGTCGAGGGTTTGCTTAGCGTGGCCCGAAAACAGATCGAACGGGCGCAGGAGGGGACGGCATGAACGACTTCGCGAAGAAGCTGGAGCGATCTTCCTTCGGGACCAGAGGCGCCAGAGCCGCCCGAAGCAGCGTCAGTCAAGAACGAGCTGACCAGGTGCTACGGCGGGCAGCAGAACTTCGAGAAAAAAATTCCCGTCGACTTGAGGGGAGACCAGGGCCCGGGGCCCTATAACTGAGTGTCGCCGGATGAAGAAGGCGACCAGGGCGGGCCCGCGCCAACGAGCCCGCCCTGCCAGCCCGAGAGCTACGTCCCGGTTTCCATGAGGATGGTTGTCTGGATGTTAGCGGAGTCAGAGGAGGCCCATGAGAGGTCTCCCTCCACTCGGGTGGTCATCCAGATTGGAGGGCCCACCATGGCCCGTCGTACCGTTCATCGATCTGCCATCACCGGCCGGTTTGTCGGTCCCGCTTCTGCTGCGAGGTGGCCGGGGAAGACCACCACGGAGCGAGTCGGAAGTGGGACCGGGAACTCTCGGACCGTGACCCGTTCCGCGGTTACCGGACGTTTCGTTCCGGGTTGGCGTGGTGACGCCGATCCGACTGGCACGATCCGTCAGCGTGTCTGATCGCTGAGAACTGGGCGGGGCATCGACTCGGTTGGTGCCCCGCCTCTCGGCGAAGTAGACAGCCAGCTGCAGCGGCGGTGAGCTGAGTTTCCTCTTGAAGGAGCAGTGACGTGAGAGAAGCCACCGGACATAAGGACGGCATTCCAGATACCTGGTCTGATCAGGACATCCAAGATGTTCACTACCGATCGCAGCTAGATCCGGTAGATCCAGACCTCGTTGAGCCGCTCGGGTGGGTCGCCTATGCGGCTATCCGATTTCACTCGACGCTTCGCTCCGTATGGACGTTTCAGCTCGGTGGGAGCGATAAGAAGGCGGATGCCTGGCCAACGGGCACGCTGGCGAACAATGTGGTGAAAGCCGCGCGCGACCAAGGCGATCCTCGAGCAGATGCTTTCGAGGAGTGGTACCGCACCTACGGTCAGCCCGCTATCGACATGCGTAATGGCGTCATGCACGCCTGGCCGTACACAGCCGAGGACGGACTCCAAGCGCTTGGGATGGGCCCGCGTGTTGCCGGCCGATCTCGAATCACCAAGACCACGTTGGAACGGATCGCCGGGGTGATCAGCCTTGTCAACGGCGGGTGAAAATTGACCCCTACGTGACGGGCGAATTCTGACCCCTCTGGTTGTTGGTCTGTGCGGTCATGAGGTCTCGTCGTGCTTTGGTGGCTCTTCCGGATTCGGAGTGCGTAGCTGGGGTTCGCCGGTGATGCGGTGAGGCACAAGATGTAGGGGTCCTGGGGCGTGTGAAGATGCAGGTTCCTACGCCACGCATCGAACACCCCAGGACCCGCTTTGAACGCTACCGCCAGCCTGCTTGCCGACACCATCTGCCGCACCGTCGAGTTGGGGGTGACCATCGCCGACGCCGCCGTGGCCGACGAGCTCACGCACCTGTTCTGCGCCCCGGTCACACTGGACCCGATCTGCGCCGAGTGCGGGATGGCGGGGCGCCTGCGAGACCACGTCGAGCGGAAGGTGACCGATCTGCCGATCGTCGGGCATCCCACCAGGCTGCATGTGCGAGTACCGCGCTTCACCTGCGACAACATCGAATGCGAGACGCGCATCTTCCAGCAGCGGATGCCGGCGTTGGCTGAGCCGCGGGCCAAGACCACGCGTCGCTGCAGCCGCTGGATCCTGCAGCGTCTGGCGATCGACCGCACCAGCGTGTCCGCGGTCGCGAAGGCCCTCGGGCTGGGGTGGGATCTGGTCAACGATCTAGCACTGTCGGAGACTCGCACGATCGTCTACGACCAGCCCGGCCACTTCGACGGCGTCCGCATTCTCGGAGTCGACGAGCACAAATGGAAGCACGTGCGCGGTGACGGCAGCAGCTCATTCGTCACCGTGCTGGTGGACCTGACCCCGGTCGTGGACGGCACCGGCCCGTCTCGCCTGTTGGACATGGTCCCGGGGCGTTCGGCGAAGGTGCTCACCGAGTGGCTCGACGCCCGTGACCAGGTGTTTCGAGATCGAGTCAAGGTGGTCACGATGGACGGGTTCGCCGGCTACCACTCCGCCGCCGCCAAGGCCGTTCCCGCTGCCCGGACGGTGATGGACCCGTTCCACGTCGTACATCTTGCCGCCGACAAGCTCACCGTGTGCCGCCAACGGATCCAGCAGGCCACCACCGGGCACCGGGGCCGCACGGGCGATCCTCTGTACGGCATCCGCAGGACGTTGAACACCCGGGCCGAGCTGCTGACCGACAAGCAGAAAGTGCGCTTGTTCAAGGCGTTCACCGCCAACGATGCGCACGTCGCGGTGGAGGTCACCTACGGCGTCTACCAGCGACTCATCGCCGCCTACGAGGCCTCGGGCAGGCGGGAGGGCAAGATCGCGATGTACAAGCTCCTGCGCTCGATCCGGGCCGGCGTGCCCAAGGAGCTGCCCGAGCTCGCCCAGCTGGGCCGGTCGCTATGGAAGCGCCGCCGCGAGATCCTCGCCTACTTCGACGTGGGTGCCTCCAACGGCCCCGTCGAGGCCATCAACGGCAGGCTCGAGCACCTCCGCGGAATCGCCCTGGGCTTCCGCAACCTCAAGCACTACATCTTGCGGTCACTGATCCACTCCGGCCGGCTTCAGGATCGGATCAATGCACTCTGATTCCGGAAGAGCCGCTTTGGTCCGGTAGGACTGGCCGCCGAGGGTGAGTACCTCGGCGTGGTGGACGAGACGGTCGATCATCGCGGCGGCGACGATGTCGTCGGCGAAGATCTCGCCCCAGCGGCCGAATGGCATGTTCGAGGTCACCAGGATCGAGCCCTGCTCGTAGCGGTGAGCCACGAGCTGGAAGAACAGGTTGGCGGCGTCGGAGTCGAACGGGATGTAGCCGACCTCGTCGATGATGAGCAGCTTGTAGCGCCGTAGCTTGCGCAGCTCGGCCTCGAGGCGGTTCTCGGCGTGCGCGGCCTGCAGCCTGGCGAGCCAGCCGACGGCGGTGTCGAACTGCACGGCGTAGCCGGCGGCAATCGCCTTGTATCCGAGGGCGATCGCCAGGTGGGTCTTGCCCACTCCGGGCGGCCCGAGCAGGACTACGTTGTCGGCCTTGCCGATGTAAGTGCTCGTCGCTAAGTGCGCGAGCACGTCTTTGCGCAAGGTGGGCTGATGGTCGACGTTGAAGTCCTCGAGCGTCTTGACCTGCGGGAAGTGTGCGGCTCGCGTGCGGACCTGGATGCCGGAGGCCTCTCGGTCGGCGACCTGCCGGCCCAAGACTGCGGCCAGGTACTCCTCGTAGGTCCAGCCCTGCCTACGGGCGGTATCGGCGAGGTCGGCGAACACGCCCGAGATGGTCGGGGTCTTGAGCACCCGGGCTGCGTAGGCGATCTGGGAAGAGGCGTCGTCGCTCATGCCGACACCTCCGAATCCAATGCTGCGTTCCCGGCGAAGTCGACGTCGTAGAGGTCGTCGTAGTCGCGCAGCGAGCGCACCACCGGATCGGTGAACGAACTCATCGGTGGTTGCTCGCGGGTCCGCTGCCAGTACTCCACGCGCAGTTGCTTGGCCAGCTCCACATGCTCGGGGTTGGTGACCGTCCCGCGGCGGGACCAGCTGCGGCGGTGCTCAGCCACCAGGGTGCCCGCGCAGGTCACCGTCACCGTATGCAGGCTGGCGACTACCTCGACCAGGCGACCGATCACGCGGGGGTCGACCGAGTAGTCCACCGAGTCGATACGGACGTAGTAGTCCCGCGCCAGTCTCACCGTCGTGCGCAGGCCCGTTGCCGGTGCGACCGGCGGAAGGGCGAGCATCCGGGCCCGGTCCTCGACTAGTGCGTCGACGGGTCGAGTTCCCAACACTCGCACGGTGCGCGAGTTGGCTGTTTCCAGCCACTCGGTGAGCTGGTCATTGAAATCGTCGGGGCCAGTAAACGTCCGGCCGGCCATGAACGACTGGCCGAGGTAGCCGTTGTGGCGTTCGACCATGCCCTTGAACTCCGGGTCTCGAGGCGGGGCGATGACCAGCTTCGACGACAACGTGCCGGCGAACGCGGCGGCATCGACCGTCGGCTTGCCCGCCGAGGTGGCGATCGCCGATTCCCGGTCCCACCACAGGCGGTGCGTCACAGCGCCGAGCCGGCCCAGCAGCAGCCACATCCCGGCCAAAATGTCCCCGGCCATCCGGGAGGGGATCATCGTCGCCGAGATGTACCTCGAGAACGCCAGCGTCATCACCAACACCGGCATCTGGGCACTCTGACCTGCGCCCAGCGGGATCGGCGTTTTGGGGAACCACAGATCGCACTGCGTCGTATCACCGGGCTTGTGCTCGATGCGGTCCGCCGGGTCGATCCCGCGGTACTCGGGGCGGATCGCTCGCACGCGGTCCTTAAGCACGGTCATCGAGTGCGGCCAGGCGATCCGCTCGGCGATCACCGTGGCCGGCATCGTCGGATACTCCGCCAGCAACTTGCGGATCTCCGGTTCGAACGCATCGGCCAGCGATCCCTTCGGGGCTCGCTTGTACTTCGGCGGCTCGGATGAGGCCAACGCCGAACGCACCGTGTTCCTCGCTATTCCCAGCCTCCTGGAGATCTCCTTGATCGGCACACCCTCGCTGTTATGCAACCGGCGTATCTCGGCCCACTGCTCCACTGCAATCACCCTCCCAGGGTCGGGAGGGGTCAAGATTCACCCGTCACCCGGGGGTCAGTATTCACCCGCCGTCGACAAGCCTCGCCTCTTGGCGCCTCGATGTAATCCGTTGCGACCGGGATAGCTGACACGGCGAAGACAATCATTGACTCAATCGCTCGAAAGTCGAAGTTCCCGGCCATCTTCGAAGCGCCGTAGTCGAAGGACCGGACTTTTAGCGCTGCGCTCCAGTTGTGACTTTCACCTTCGTTTGGCGGGATTTCGCAGGTTCGTTTGGCGGTGTCAGGTGATGCCGATGACGAGGGTGGATCGGGCGGCTTCGACGACGTCGTCGGTGATGGTGTTGAGCTCGTTGATCTGCATGATGCGCTCCATCTGCGTGAACAGTCTGTCGACGAGGCGGAAGTTGCCGCGGGTGATCCGTGCGATCGCGGCGAGGGCTTGAGCGTCGGTGAAGTCGTCGGGATCGAGGGGGTGGCCGTATTTGGGCCAGCGACGTTCGAGCACGAATCGCAGCTCGTCTTTGCTCAGTGGCCGGTACTCGTGGGCGAACCCGACGCGGCTGTAGAGCTGCGGGTAGCGGCTGAATCTCTTCTCGATCCCGGGCATGCCGATGAGGATGACGGCGACGTTGTCGCGGTCGTAGTGGTCTCGCACCATTTCCAGGGCGGTGGCGTTAAGGCGGTCGGATTCGTCGATGATGATCAGCTCGACGTGCCTTCCCAGAGTCCTGGGTCGCGTCTGCAGTTCTCCGGTGTTGATCAGATGCTCGTCGATGCACGCAGATACCTGGACTGTCAGGCCGGTGAGATCGTCTCTGACCTGACGCGGAGTGCTCAGGACCGTGGGGGTGTAGAAGACTGTCCGTTTCCTGGCCAGGGCGGCATAGATCGGGAAATCGGAGTCATCGCGTGGTCCCCATTCCTCGAGGAGCCGCTCGGCTTTGTGCCAGTTCGCATACCGTCTGGCGGACAGTGTCTTACCGATCCCGGCTTGGCCGTAGCAGATGCCAATGGTGCGTTGGCGGCGTACGGCGTCGGCGAACTCGACGAATCTACGGTGCTGTTTGGTGGCGATGAACCGTTGCGGAGACATCAGTCATCCTCCAGGTAGGTGCGAAGCTTCGTCTTCCTCCGGGCTGGTGAGGTCGGTGCCGGCGAGGCCGGAAACGAGGGGCCTTGGTGGCCTGTGACGACGGCAATGCGTTCGGCGATCTGGCCACGTAGCTCGCGTCGGCGGACTGCGCGCGCGTGCTGAATGTCTTTGAGACTGACGGTGGTCGATGCGTGATCGGGGTCCACGGCCTTACAGATGTACTGGTTCTTGTGGAAGACATGGATTTCGGAAATGTCGCGGGGGTCGTACCGGATCACGACCTGCTCTTTGACGTAGGCGGCCAGCAGCGGCGAGACGTACCGCAGGCCCTGGAAGCGCACTCCGTCGCGGTGGACGATGCGCGTTTTGGCCACGGTCAACAGCAGCAGGTTGAGATCATCAATGGTCTCGGGCAGGCGGGGAAGCCACCCGTCACCGATCCAGGTCCGGTAGGGGCTGTCGCCAGTCTCCGGGTGGGTCCGGCGGTGATACTTGGCACTGATGAACTCGCCGATCGCGGTGTCGAGTTCGGGCAGCGTCAGTACCGGCTCGGGGTGCCGCTGACCGCGGGTGAGATAGCCCGGCAGCTCGGCAAGGAGTTCGGTGTTGATCGTGCCGAAGATTCGCTCGATCTTGCCGCGGCCCTGTGGTCTGGCGATGGTCGAGTAGATGATCTGAAAATGCAGGTCATTGGCGGTCTGGGCGAGATGGTGACTGGTGAAGTCGGTCCCGTGATCGACGTAGAGCACATCGGGCAGGCCGCACATCGGCCAGTTCGGATCGTTCTTCGGCCAGATCGCGTGCCGCAACGCCAGCGCGGTGTTCATCGCCGAGGGTGCACCGAGGAAGACCATGTAGCCGCACACCGCCCGGGAGTAGTCGTCGAGGATGACGGTCAACCACGGCCGGGCGGGCCGCCCGTTGGCGTCGAGGATGAGGATGTCGAGTTCGGTGTGGTCGGCCTGCCAGGTGGCATTGGCCCGCTCGGCTCGATGGCGCCACACCAACTCGTAGGTGTCCCGGTAGGCCGCTGCGCCCTGGTGAGCCAAGGTCACCATGCCGGGATCCAGACCGGTCACGATGGACCGCACGGTGCTCGCGGAGACCATCGGCCATCCGCGGCGGGTGGCGGTCGTGGCGGCCTTGCGGAAGATCGCCGCGGTGGACGGCCGAGGCGTACTCAGCGCCAGGCCTTCGATGTAGGCCACAAGGTCTGGGTGGGTGCGCCGCCCACGCTTGGGTGGCGTTGCCGGAGCCAGCGCGGCGATCCCGCCCTTTCTATACGCGGCGAGCCAGCGTTGCAAAGTGCGTTCCCCGCCCTTTTCGGCTGCGGCCAACTGGGTCAGCGGGACCCCGCTCTCCACGTGTTGGCGTAGGACCTGCCATCGGGCCGCGGCAGTCTTCGCACCAGCGGGGGCGCCGATCGAACCTTGAGGTTCACTGCCCCCGCTCATTGCTACGCCGTCGTCGACTTCTGTCGGCGCGGAGCCGGGGGCTTATCGGCCCCGCGTTGCAGCGCTCGGTAGACGGTGGTGCGGCTGACCCCCAGGACCTCGCCGATTTGGGCGACGGTCATGTCTTGTTGCTCGTAGAGCTTGCGGGCGGTGCGCAGTTTGTCCCCGGACAACAACGGCGGACGCCCACCTCTACGGCCACGGGCTCGGGCGGCTTCAAGGCCGGCGTGGGTGCGTTCGGAGATGAGGTCTCGTTCGAACTCCGCCAGCGAGGCGAAGATGTGAAACACCAGCCGCCCGCCCGAGGACCCGGTGTCGATGTTTTCCTGCAGGGAGCGAAACTCGATGCCGCGTTCCTGCAACTCGGTCAGCTGATCGATCAGATGCCGAATCGATCGGCCCAGCCGGTCCAGTCGCCAGACCACGAGGGTGTCGCCCGGGCGCAGTTGATCGAGGAGCTTTCCCAACTCTGGGCGGGAGGCCAATGTCCCGGAGGCGGTGTCGGTGAAGACCTTGTAGCAGCCGGCAGCGGCGAGGGCATCGTGCTGCAGTCGGGCGTCTTGATCGCCAGTCGACACCCGTGCGTACCCGAAAGCGTGGCCCATACCGACAAATGTAGCAATACTCGTCGCTGCTGGGCAGATCAGAAACATAGATTTTGAGACTGGGTTCCGCTACAGAATTGGCTTCCGCCCACCTCGGCGTATCCAAATCCGGCGAGCTCGAGTTCACTTGTAGCAAAAACGGTCGTTTATGGATCAGCCTGCTTAGTCAAACCTCTGGCGGAATAGTTGCAAGAACTCGGCGCTGTACTCGAGTTGGGTCTGCAGTTCGAGGTAGCGCGCTTCAGCTTCGGCGCGGATCTCTTCGACGGTCATTCGAGCTGCGTGCCAGTCATCGAGCCCCGGCGATTCTGAGCGTTGGGCCGCCGTAAGGATGTCGGTGGCTTCGAGGAACTGCTTCATGCGTTCCAGCGAGAAGCCCAAAGGTTTCATTCGCCGGACGAGGAGCAGTCGGTCGATGTCGGCGTCGGTGTAGAGCCGGAATCCGCCGGCGGTGTGGCCGGAGGGCACCACTAGGCCGATGTCGTCGTAGTGGCGCAGCGTGCGGATCGACAGGCCGGTGAAGTCAGCGACCTCACCGACCATTCGTGCGGACTCTTCCCGCATCACACTCCTCGTGAAATAGGTCACGGTGTCGGTCCCAAATTCAACGCTACCCAAACCTGACGTTACGGTAGGTTTCAAACCTCCCGTTACGGGAGAGTGTGTCATGTTCCCTCCACGGTTAGGAAAACCCCCGTGACAGCTCCCACCCACGCATCCGGGGCCTCGTCCCCGCCCCCGGCCAGCTCGGATGACGATCTCGCACCCGTCGGCGTCCTCGCGTCGTTCAAGTACGCCTTCTCTTCCCCCCGCCGACTGCGCACCGAGGTCTTGGCCGGTCTGGTCGTCGCGCTCGCGCTCATCCCCGAGGCGATCTCGTTCTCGATCCTCGCCGGAGTGGACCCGAGGGTCGGGCTGTTCGCCTCCTTCACCATGGCCGTGACGATCGCCTTCACCGGCGGACGGCCCGCGATGATCTCCGCAGCGACCGGCGCAATCGCCCTGGTCATCGCCCCCGTGGCGCGCGAGTACGGGTTGGACTACTTCATCGCCACCGTGCTGCTGGCCGGCATCTTCCAGGTCGTGTTGAGCGTGATCGGGGCGGGCAAGCTCATGCGCTTCATCCCCCGGTCGGTGATGGTCGGGTTCGTCAACGCCCTGGCCATCCTGATCTTCACCGCGCAGATCCCGCACCTGCTGGGTGTGCCGTGGCTGGTGTACCCGATGGTCGCCGCTGGCGTGCTCATCATGGTGTTCTTCCCCAAACTTTCGGCCGCGGTGCCAGCCCCGCTGGTGGCGATCGTGGCGATCACCGCCGTGGTCGTGCTCTTCGGCTGGACCATGCCCAACGTCAGCGATCAGGGCGAGCTGCCCTCCTCGCTGCCGTCGCTATTCATCCCCGACGTGCCGTGGACGTTGGAGACGCTGCAAATCATCGCCCCCTACGCCCTGGCGATGGCGCTGGTCGGGCTCATGGAGTCGATGATGACCGCCAAACTCGTCGATGACATCACCGAGGTCCGCTCCGACAAGACCCGTGAGGGATGGGGCCAGGGCGTGGCCAACATCGTCACCGCCTTCTTCGGCGGCATGGGCGGCTGCGCGATGATCGGCCAGACCATGATCAACGTCAAGCAGTCCGGCGCCCGCACCCGCCTGTCCACCCTGCTGGCTGGGATCTTCCTACTCATCCTCGTCGTAGCGTTGGGCGACATCGTCGGCCTGATCCCCATGGCTGCCCTGGTCGCGGTGATGATCATGGTCTCGGTGGCCACCATGGACTGGCACTCCATCCACCCACGCACCCTGCGCCTGATGCCGCTCCCGGAGACGATCGTCATGGCGGTCACCGTCGCCGCGACTGTGATCACCCACAACCTGGCCATCGGCGTCATCCTCGGCGTGCTCACCGCGATGGTCATGTTCGCCCGCCGCGTGGCCCACATGACGAGCCTGGAGAAGGACTCTGAACTCGACGTCAATCACGACGGCACCATCGACATCCGCACCTACCGAGTGCGCGGTGAACTGTTCTGGGCCTCCAGCAACGATCTGGTCTACCAGTTCGACTACACCGGCGACCCCCAGCACGTGGTCATCGACCTGACCGAGGCCGATATCTGGGACGCCTCCACCGTGGCCACCCTGGACGCGATCACCCACAAGTACGCCGCCAAGGGCAAGACCGTCGAGATCATCGGCCTTGACGGATCGAGCCTCGATCGTCTGGACAAACTCTCCGGCCACCTCGGCGACGAACACTGACTCCGCCGCTCCACCCTCGCCACCGGCTTCACCTGAGCCGCCAAACGAAGCTGCGAAATCCCGCCAAACGAAGTTGAGAGTCACAGCTTAGACATCGACATGGATGCATTTGGCAGAAGTAGTTCTCCGAACCTCTGGCCCTCGCTAGGTGTGCACGAGTTAATCGCCTCCACCTGCACTCTCATCGCCCAGATTCGATAGCTTCGTTGGGGCCCACCTTGCGGTACATCGTGGGCCGCCATCGTCCACAAGGTCTCAAGCAGGGTTTAGGAAGCAGGGTTCATTGAGGTCACAGGGGTAGCGAGACTATGGGGGTTCCGCTCTGGAGGGCCGTTCGGGACAGGTGCAGAGCCGAGGTTTCTGCTCATGGCCGCAGCGACCGGACCTGGGAGACCCGGGATACGGAGGCGATCCAGTCGGCGGCGTCTGGGTCGATCCAGCGAGCTAGGGTGTCGAGGTCTGCAGACAATTGGTCTAGGCGCCTGGTCTCCATGGCCGGGTTGGGATGGATCAGGGGTTCGTGGTGGGCGATCCGATTACGGAGCTTGTAGATGCGTTGGACGCAGTCTTCGAAGGGCTGACGAGGCTGGGGTTGCGGGTAGTGGGCCATTCCGTGGCGGCGAAGGACACGCCAGATGGTGACCTCGTGGTTTCGGACGAGAAGGAAGCGCCAGAAGTCGAAGCTCAGTTCTGCCACGACTCGGCCGGTGGTCTCCGGGTCGCGTAGCCTGCTGCGGGCTTTGCGGATGCTCTTCTGGGCTGTGCTGGTGAACTGGTAGCGCTGCTGGTCGTCGTACCAGTGGGGGAGCGGGCTCTCTGCGGCTAGGCGGTCGCTGATGAAGTTGCGTAGAAGCACCTCGACATGGCCGATCACCTCAAAATAGGCCGCCGCGAGCTGGGCGTTCCACCCGTAGAGTGCCGCTGGATCGGGGTGGTGGCGGTAGCTGGAGATTCTAGGCGCGGAGAACCAGCGTGCGAGATCCTCGGGGTCCTGCATCGGGTGGTGTCACTCTCCGTCGTGGGGCGGGTCCGGTCGTGCTTGTTTGCGAGCATGTTTGCTGTTATGTTCGCTGTGAAAGCCCCGGGTAGGTCAATGCCGCGAAATATCGGTACACACCCCCGGGGTTACTGCTATTTCGGCAGTCTAGAGCCAGCTCGGAGGGTGAGGATCCAGCCTGGCTCTGGGGCCGACGTTGGCGGAGGGGGTGCCGGAGTCATGATGGAGGGCGCTGGGTGCCGCGAGCAGTGACGGCGGCATACCTGATCCAGGCGATCGCTCCGAGTATCGGCAGAATCCACACGACGAGTAGCCACAACACGGTGTGCACGAGGCCGACCTTGGAAGTGAGAATGTCGACCGTTGCGTAGAAGCTGACGCCAAGCCACACCGCGACGAGCAGCCACGCGGCGCCGACCATGGCAAACACCTGGCCGAAGTTCGGATCGCAGGCTTTTTCTCGGACGCATTCGCTCAGTCCGGCCTCGGCAACTACTACGGTTCTGTCCATCGCGATCAACCTATCGCGGCAGTGCACCGCCCCAGTGGTCTGTCGAGATCACCTCTACGGCGCGGCCTCCTCGCGGTCGGGCATCGTGCTGGCGAGGGTAGACGCTGAACGTCGCTATTGGCGTTATGTGGCGGATCCCTTAACTGAGCCCTAGTGTCCCGATGGGGTACACCCGGGCGGGACGGTCAGGGGTTCACCAAACTCGTTGTGACTCTCAACTTCGATTGGCGGGATTTCGCAGCTTCGCTTGGCGGTGCTGACAGCCTGCTCCGAATGGTCGAAATCGATTGTTTGTGGAGCGCTGCGCGGGGCCGCGAGGTGCGGTGAAGGAGCCGCGGCCTCAGCGGTCTCCCTGCAGCAGGGCCTCAAGCGCCTGACGGTGTCGACGATATGCAGCGCTGCCGGTTCGCGTGATCGTGTAGGTGGTTGTGCTTCCTTGCCCACGTCCGGACTTGCGGACTTTGACGTAGCCGGCGGCTCGCAACGCTGACATCTGTTTGGACAAGTCTGAATCCGAGAGGTGGAGTCGGTCACGCAGGAAGGCGAAGTCCGTGCCACTGCTGGCGGCGAGGATAGCCATCGCCGCAAGCCGCTTAGCCCCCCTGATTCATGGGGTGTGGGAGATTCGGTTCTCTACGGATGTCGCGTCCTGATTGGCGAGTAGGCGTGCGGAAGCTCCGGCTAGCGCTGCCGGTGGGCGGGTCTCCGGGTGGTGCTGTCGTGGGCGGGCAGGTGAGGTCAGGCGGGTTTGGGGATCGCGGCGATCGTGTGGAACACCGCCTCGATGGCGACGGCCCACGGCCAGGTTTCGGGGATTTTCACGCGTCGTCGGCGGCTGCTGCGGGTCAGCAGGGCCGCGACGTGCAGGAATCGGTAGCGCATCGCTTTGGGCTCGCACAAGGCGAGAACGGCGGCCTCGCCGATGCAGGCCAGCAGCCGCGTCCACGCGATGAGGTCTGCGGCGATCATGACCGCGACGAGCCAGGCCTGGTTGACCGCGAATTCCCGCGAAGGAAGGCGGCCGAGTCCGGTGTCTTTGGCGTGTCGGATCCGGTCCTCCACGCGGGCGTGCGCCCGATGCCGCGCTTCGAGGAACTGCAGTTGACCGACGGCGGTGTTGGTCACAAATGCCTGGTAGCGCCACCCGTCGAGTTCCTCGAACATCGACAGTTGGGCGCCAGGGTGGGGTCGTTCGCGGCGGCCGATGACCCGCATCCCGTCTGGCCACTTGGCGAGCATCCGTGGGGAGAGGAACCCGGTCAGCTCGGCGACCTCAGCCCCGGGCCGCAGGTCCCCGCCCTGGTTCAACGCCGGCCCCCACGTTGCCTCGGGAGCCATCGCGATCGCCCGCCGGATCGGGTTGGTGACCGCGAATCCGACCGAGTACTCCACCTGCCGACCGCGGACGCGGTTCTGGTCGGTGATCCATTCCAGCAGGGCGTGGGAGGCGCCGGCGCCGTCGGAGCGGATCAGCACATCACGCCGGTGAGCGGCGGGGACCTGCGCAATCGCCTGGCCCAGGACATCGATGTGGTCGGCAGCGGTGTTCGACCCGGCGTTGCCCGGCCGCAAGCTCGCGGCGAGGAACTCTTCTGTGTTGTCGCACCACACGCCGATCGGGTGATACCCGAACGTGCGCTTATAGGTTGGCGCGGCCTGCTCTTTTTCGCTGTGGGTGGC
The DNA here is from genome assembly GCF_017168155.1 of Dietzia sp. KRD202. NCBI lineage: Bacteria > Bacillati > Actinomycetota > Actinomycetes > Mycobacteriales > Dietziaceae > Dietzia > Dietzia sp. KRD202. The sequence continues at coordinate 32,681 of NZ_JABFAN010000143.1, forward strand.
CACGATGGTGGCGTCCACGTCGAGCACGATCGTCGATCCCAGGTCCCGGCCCGCGCACTTCGAGGCGGGCACCCCGCCGGGCAGGTGGGACCACACGTGCCGCCGGGCACGAGCCCGCGCGACCTGGATTTTCTTGCGTTTACCGGCGGTGACCTCATCCAGGGTGCGCCACACCGTCGGGGACGAGGCGACCGGCCCCAGGACCGTGGATTGGTGGCGCAGGACGCGGATGTCGGCGATGGACTCCCCGCCACCCGTGAGCATCACCGCGACATCGGTCAACACCCTGCCACGGTCATGGATCGGGATGGATCGGCGCTGCGCCATGGCCCCCGACAGCTCGGCGGTCAGACCGACGCGATCCGCCAGAAGGCGTGGCGCGATGGTCCCGGCGTGAGAAATCACCGCGACATCATCGACACAGAACGACAGACCAGACGACCACGAAGTACGCTTCACCTACCGAGTGCTTTCTGCTTGAGGAACTGTAGCTCTAGACAAGTCCCAGTTTCCCCTGTTCAGGGAGCACTTCGGTCTATTTGCGCCCAGCGATCCGCAGATCCCCATGAAACACCGGGGCTAGCCCCCCTGATTCATGGGGTGTGGGAGATTCGGTTCTCTACGGATGTCGCGTCCTGATTGGCGAGTAGGCGTGCGGAAGCTCCGGCTAGCGCTGCCGGTGGGCGGGTCTCCGGGTGGTGCTGTCGTGGGCGGGCAGGTGAGGTCAGGCGGGTTTGGGGATCGCGGCGATCGTGTGGAACACCGCCTCGATGGCGACGGCCCACGGCCAGGTTTCGGGGATTTTCACGCGTCGTCGGCGGCTGCTGCGGGTCAGCAGGGCCGCGACGTGCAGGAATCGGTAGCGCATCGCTTTGGGCTCGCACAAGGCGAGAACGGCGGCCTCGCCGATGCAGGCCAGCAGCCGCGTCCACGCGATGAGGTCTGCGGCGATCATGACCGCGACGAGCCAGGCCTGGTTGACCGCGAATTCCCGCGAAGGAAGGCGGCCGAGTCCGGTGTCTTTGGCGTGTCGGATCCGGTCCTCCACGCGGGCGTGCGCCCGATGCCGCGCTTCGAGGAACTGCAGTTGACCGACGGCGGTGTTGGTCACAAATGCCTGGTAGCGCCACCCGTCGAGTTCCTCGAACATCGACAGTTGGGCGCCAGGGTGGGGTCGTTCGCGGCGGACGATGACCCGCATCCCGTCTGGCCACTTGGCGAGCATCCGTGGGGAGAGGAACCCGGTCAGCTCGGCGACCTCAGCCCCGGGCCGCAGGTCCCCGCCCTGGTTCAACGCCGGCCCCCACGTTGCCTCGGGAGCCATCGCGATCGCCCGCCGGATCGGGTTGGTGACCGCGAATCCGACCGAGTACTCCACCTGCCGACCGCGGACGCGGTTCTGGTCGGTGATCCATTCCAGCAGGGCGTGGGAGGCGCCGGCGCCGTCGGAGCGGATCAGCACATCACGCCGGTGAGCGGCGGGGACCTGCGCAATCGCCTGGCCCAGGACATCGATGTGGTCGGCAGCGGTGTTCGACCCGGCGTTGCCCGGCCGCAAGCTCGCGGCGAGGAACTCTTCTGTGTTGTCGCACCACACGCCGATCGGGTGATACCCGAACGTGCGCTTATAGGTTGGCGCGGCCTGCTCTTTTTCGCTGTGGGTGGCCACGATGGTGGCGTCCACGTCGAGCACGATCGTCGATCCCAGGTCCCGGCCCGCGCACTTCGAGGCGGGCACCCCGCCGGGCAGGTGGGACCACACGTGCCGCCGGGCACGAGCCCGCGCGACCTGGATTTTCTTGCGTTTACCGGCGGTGACCTCATCCAGGGTGCGCCACACCGTCGGGGACGAGGCGACCGGCCCCAGGACCGTGGATTGGTGGCGCAGGACGCGGATGTCGGCGATGGACTCCCCGCCACCCGTGAGCATCACCGCGACATCGGTCAACACCCTGCCACGGTCATGGATCGGGATGGATCGGCGCTGCGCCATGGCCCCCGACAGCTCGGCGGTCAGACCGACGCGATCCGCCAGAAGGCGTGGCGCGATGGTCCCGGCGTGAGAAATCACCGCGACATCATCGACACAGAACGACAGACCAGACGACCACGAAGTACGCTTCACCTACCGAGTGCTTTCTGCTTGAGGAACTGTAGCTCTAGACAAGTCCCAGTTTCCCCTGTTCAGGGAGCACTTCGGTCTATTTGCGCCCAGCGATCCGCAGATCCCCATGAAACACCGGGGTTTACTCAGGACCCTTCAATCCCCAAGCATGGCACCGGGTCGCTGTCGAGACCAAGGCGAGTGTGCTCGCGACGGCACCATCGGCGATCCGTCGGCTGGCTCCGGTGTTTTCGGAGATCGGGGTGCCTCAGACGCTGCGCACAGTCGCCGCCGCAGGTGAACCGCTCACCGCTACTGTGGCCAGTTCCTGGGAATCGACCGGCGCGCCGATAGTCCGCAACGGATACGGTCTCTCGGAGGTCGGCATGGTTCTAGGGGACGCTTTCGGGCCCGGCCCGACAGCACGACCGGGAATGCTCACCCACCCGATTCCGGGCTTCGATCCCTTTCTAGTCGGCCCAGACGGTTCGCCATCGCTTGCAGATGAGCCCGGGCTCATCGCCGTTCGTCGACCGCGGCATCAGATGTCCGCAGGTTACGAAAATGCCCCTGCGCAGTGGCAGCAAAGTTGGCACGGTGAGGTCTTTGTCACCGAAGACCGAGCCCGCATCGACGGCGAGGGGCGATGGATGATCGAGGGACGAGCGGACGACATGATCATCACCTCTGGACATAACGTGAGTCCGGTCGAGGTGGAGGATGCGATTCTCAAGCACCCCGCAATCACAGAAGCTGCCGCGGTCGCCTACGCCGATCATGCTCGCGGTGATGTGGTGCGAGCCGTCGTAGTGGCTCCACAACCCGGAATAGACGTCGACGAACTAACCCGCCAACTCAAAGACCTTGTCGCACAACATGTGGGCAAGTATGCATCGCCGCGTGTCGTTACCTTCGTCGATGCGCTTCCGCGCAACGAAGTTGGAAAGCTGCGACGAGCCTCGCTACGGCCACAGTAGCGAAACCTCACACTGGAAGGACATCAACAATGCCCGATAACATAGTTCGCGCAATTCTGATAGCCCACGTCCAGCCCAAGGACAATCTGGAGGACGAGTTCAACCGCTGGTATGACGACATCCACATACCGCAAGTCGTTGACCGAATTGCTGGTGTGGTCTCGGGAAAACGTTACCGGTATGCCGAAGAACAACTTGTCGATGCTTCTGGCGCCCCGCCGACTAGGTATCTGACAATGTACGAGATCGAAACCCACGATCTCGCCGACACCGTCGACCGCCTCGGAGCAGCGCTTACCGACGGCACCCTAGACATGTCGGAGTCGCTCGATACCGAGAACCAGCCGCCGATCCTGCACTTCTATGGCTCGGTCAGCAGCTGACTCTGCACTACCTCCTGGAAAGAGGCCTACCTTGACCATCGACGATTTGGACCACGACCGGCGTCCTGTAGCCGAGCGATAAGTGGCCCTTCCGGATCCGGAGTGCGTAGCTGGGGTTCGCCGGTGATGCGGTGAGGCACAAAATGTAGGGGTCCTGGGGCGTGTGACGATGCAGGTTCTCACGCCACGCATCGAACACCCCAGGACCCGCTTTGAACGCTACCGCCAGCCTGCTTGCCGACACCATCTGCCGCACCGTCGAGCTCGGGGTGACGATCACCGACGCCGCCGTGGCCGACGAGCTCACGCACCTGTTCTGCGCCCCGGTCACACTCGACCCGATCTGCGCCGAGTGCGGGATGGCGGGGCGCCTGCGCGACCACGTCCAGCGGAAGGTCACGGATCTACCGATCGTCGGACATCCCACCAGACTGCACGTGCGGGTACCACGCTTTGTCTGCGACAACGATGACTGCGGCACGAGGATCTTCCAGCAACGCATGCCGGCGTTGGCCGAGCCGCGGGCCAAGACCACCCGCCGCTGCAGCCGCTGGATCCTGCAGCGTCTGGCGATCGACCGCACCAGCGTGTCCGCGGTCGCCAAGGCACTCGGGCTGGGATGGGACCTCGTCAACGACCTGGCGGTCACCGAGACTCGCGCCATGGTCTACGACCAGCCCGGACACTTCGTGGCAGATAGGGCTTGTCGGTACCGCGGGTCCGGCGAGTTGGTACCGCTGTTCCGGCGACCCGGAACCGGCCCGCGCGTGAGGCGGGCCGGCACCGTCGGGGGTTACTCCCAGTAGCCGGTGGTCGCCCGGGCTTGGTCGTCGCGTTGGCGTCGCATGTCGACTTCGCCGAGGTTGATCTCGCGGGCGTTGTTGGCCAGCCGGTTGACGATGGAGTCCGCGGCCACCCGGTCAGGTAGGGCCTCGAGCCAGTACGCCGGTCGGGATTGTGAGGCGATCATCGTCGGCAGCCGGTGCTCCCGGTTGGCCAGCACGGCGAACAGGTCGTTCGCGGCCTCGGGGTCGATGCCCACGGTGAGGAAGTCGTCGATGATCAGCAGTTCCACGTCCGACAGGTCGTTGAGCATTTTTTGGTGGCGGATGCCGTCGCCGCGGGCGATGACCAGCCGCCGGGCGAGTTCGTCCATGCGGGCGTAGGTGACGGTGTGCCCGTTCTGGCAGGCGGCGATGCCGATCGCGCAGGCCAGGTAGGTTTTCCCGCCGCCGGTCGGTGAGAGGACCAGCAGGTTGGTGGGGTCTTGGCGCCAGTGGTGCCCGGCGTAGCGTTTCATCCGCACCGGGGTGATCCCGCGTCCTTCCTGGTAGTTGATCTCCGCGATCGAGGCCTGCGGGATGGGGAACTTCGCGGCGCGGATCAGCTTGTCGATCCGGTGGGCTTGGCGCTGGTCTAGGGCGTCGTCGACGGCGGTGAGGAAGATCTGCTCCGGGGTGAGCTCGTCATTGGCCTCATCGCTGATGAGCTCCTCGAACCGGGTCGCCACGTGGGTGATGCGTAGGTTGCGGAACTTCTGGTGATCGATCTCGGTGAACATCACACGCCCTCCCCGCTGCGGCCGCGCGCATAGTGATCGGCCGAGCGGACTTGAATCGCGCCGTCGTCTCGGGCCCCGGCCGGTGGCGGCGGTTTTCGTGTGGCCGCCGCCGGGACCACGGGCCGGGGCGCCTTGTGGTCGGAGTCGATGCTCGCCATGACGCGTTTGAGCACGCTGTAGCTACCGGCACTGTTCTGGTTGAGCAGTACCTGGCAGGCTGCCTCGAGCCGCTGGCGACTGCGCTTGCCGAGAGTTTCGAGGATGTTCTGGCAGTCCAGATAGCCCTGCGCCTCGATCACGTGACGATCAAGGATCTGGGCGATCACCTGCTCAGTGGCGGGGCCGAACCCGCGGGCACGGTCGGTGAACCACTGCCGGGACCACAGACCGTCGATACCCTGGTGCTCCTTCGGGGCGTGAGCGAGCACGGTCGAGTACTGGCCTTTGCGGCCGTGGCGCCGTGGGTGCTCGCAGACGACCTGGTCACCGTCGAAGAGCGTCACCGACTGCGCGGTCAACCGGACCCGCAGCAGTTGACCGGCGAAGGTGTACGGCACCGAGTAGTACTGCGAATCGCAGGAGACGTGATAGTTCCGTCCGACCTTGAGCTGCTTCCACTCCACCGTGGCGAACCCGTCGTCTGGCAGCACCGCCAGCAGCGGCGCCTCATCGGACTCGAATCGCTCCCACCGTGTCGTACCGTCAGCCCGGCGAATCTGGGTGTTGATCTCGGCGACGCGGTCATCAATCGCCGCGTTCAGGGCCTCGACGGTGGTCCACACCTCCTCGGCGAGGTAGCCGATCACGCGCTTGTTGACCACTTCCACTGCTGACTCCACGGCCGCTTTGTCGCGGGGTTTGCGGACCCGCGCCGGCACGATCGCGGTGCCGTAGTGGTCGGCCAGTTGCTGGTAGCGGACGTTGACAGCCCTGGCCGCCTCGCCCTTGGCCTGCCGGTGGGTGGCGGTGGTCGGGTTGTCGGGCACCACCATCTGCGGCGTCCCGCCGAAGAAGTCGAACGCTGCGACGTGAGCGTCGATCCACGACGGGGACTTCATATCCGTAAAACCGCGACAGAACACCGCACCGGAGTACGGCAGCACCGCCACGAACAAGTACAGCTTGGTGACCTCACCGGTGACCGCGTCGAGGACCTCGAGGGTGTCGCCGGCCCAGTCGACCAGCATCGTCCTGCCGGGTTCGTGATGCAGCGTGGCCACGACGTCCTTGATGCGGGCGTGGTCGGCGAACAGGGCGCAGTACTGGGAGTACCCGTACTTCTTCCCGGCCCCGACGGGGTCCGCGAGATATTTGCCCCAGGCCTGCTGGATGGTGAAGTGCCGGTTGAACTTCATCGACGCCAGCACCCGATCAAAATCGGGCTTGGTGTAGTCCTCCGAGACGCGTTTGCGCCCGTCGGGGAACATCCCGGCGATCTCGGCCGGGTTCATCGACGACGCTTGGCCGGCGGTGATGCCGTACGCGGTGATCGTCTTCTTCACCGCCGCGATCTCC
>NZ_JABFAN010000144.1:0-424 GCF_017168155.1 Dietzia sp. KRD202
GAAGTGGCCACACCCCCTGCATTGGACGCCTTGCCTGGTGCAAACAAAATTTTGGCATCATGAAAAGCATGTATGGCCTCTGGTGTAGAGGGCATGTTGGCTCCCTCAGAAACACACATACAACCGTTTTTCAACAAGGCTTTGGCATGGTCACCGTTCAATTCGTTTTGGGTGGCACAGGGCAGTGCAATATCGCAGGGTACCTCCCAAGGTGCCTTGCCCTTATGGTATTCTGCATTCGGATATTCCTTTACATATTCAGATATTCTTCCGCGTTTATTGTTTTTCAGGTCCATTACCCAGGCCAATTTTTCTTCATCTATGCCATCTTTGTCATAAATATATCCGCCTGAATCTGAAAGCGTCAACACCTTGCCCCCCATCTGCAATACTTTTTCGGCAGCATATTGGGCCACGTTTCCTG
>NZ_JABFAN010000145.1:0-421 GCF_017168155.1 Dietzia sp. KRD202
ACATATAGGAGTTAACATTCATGAATTTAGGATATTTTGGTACTATTTTAGCGATTTTATTAGTTCTAGGGTTTATCGTTAACTTGATACTTGCTTTTATTATCATATTCTTGGAAAAGGACAGACGAAGTGCAAGTTCCACGTGGGCATGGTTATTTGTACTTTTCTTATTACCAATAGTAGGGTTCATCCTTTACTTATTCCTAGGTCGTACTGTTTCTAAGAAAAAACTAGAGAAAAATAACGGAAAAGAGTTAGATGCTTTCCAAGACTTAGTTAAAGCACAAGCGAATAGCTTTGAAAAATTAAATTTTAATTCTCCAAACGACCAAGTTACAAAACATCATGATTTAATCCGAATGTTATTAATGAAACAAGATGCTTTTCTAACTGAAAATAATAACATCGAATTATTTACTGA
>NZ_JABFAN010000146.1:0-407 GCF_017168155.1 Dietzia sp. KRD202
CCTCGCCCCCGACCAGCACGTAGTCGCCGATGCTCACCTCGTCGACGGGCATCCGCTGTGCGTAGGCGTCGACGACGCGCTGGTCGATGCCCTCGTAGCGCCCGCAGGCGAACACCAGCCGCTCCTCCCCCGCCCAGGCCTGCGCGGTGGCCTGGGTGAACGGCCGCCCGGCCGGCGTCGGGACGACGAGCCGCGCGGGCGCGTCGCCGACGACGGCGTCCAGCGCCTCGCCCCACACCTGCGGTCGCATCACCATCCCCGGGCCGCCGCCGTACGGGGAGTCGTCGACGGCCTGGTGCACGTCGTGGGTCCAGTCGCGCAGGTCGTGCACCCCGAGCTCGACCAGCCCGGCCTCGATCGCGCGCCCGAGCAGCGCCTCCCGCAGCGGCGCCAGGTAGCCGGGGAAG
>NZ_JABFAN010000147.1:0-381 GCF_017168155.1 Dietzia sp. KRD202
CTTATATAAGTATCCTGAAAATACAACTGCCGAACATCCACATCCACTTCCACCTGATAAGGTAGTTTGTTTTTCATTATCAAATATTATTTCTCCACTGTCAATGTGCTGCTTCCTAATATCATATGCTAATTCTTCTATTAATTTAGTAGCTAATTCCTTTCCAATAACTCCCAAATCACCTGTTGCTATAATATCATAATAGCTTGGAGTTCTTCCTGTATCCTTAAAATGACTTACAATTGTATCAACAGCTGCTGGTGCCATGGCAGCTCCCATGTTATTAGCATCTTTTTGCCCAAAATCCTTAACTTTACCAGTAGTAACATGAGTTATTTCTGGAAACTCCCCTTCATGTCCAAGAATTACAGCTCCTGAACC
>NZ_JABFAN010000148.1:0-414 GCF_017168155.1 Dietzia sp. KRD202
ATGTTATTGATTGCCGCGAGCTGGCGATAATCCAAATTGTGCTGCCAAGCAATGCCATACAGAGTATCACCCGCTTTCACCGTGTACTGGGGCGAGTTTTCCACCGCCTGGCGTGCTTGGCTTAAATCGCGCACCTGGGGGCTTCCGCCTTGCTGGCTGGCACAGCCAGCAATGGCTAATGCCAGCGCCGACATCATGAGTACTTTAGGTATATGACCTTTACGCATTCAAACCTACTCCTTTTCAGCGCCAAGCTGGGTATCGATTGGCCGACGATCTGCATGTCGGTTGAGTAACACGACAATGAGGGCACCCACGGCCATTAGCGCAACAACACCGGCCACTTGTGCCGAAGCGCCGGTCAATACGGCATAGTCAGCGGGCAATAAATAGCGGTACTCCAGAGGAATCATT
>NZ_JABFAN010000149.1:0-573 GCF_017168155.1 Dietzia sp. KRD202
ACTGCAGCTCGGCCAATCGGTTGCCCATGCACCGATGGACGCCGAACCCGAAAGCGATGTGGTTGCGGGCGTTGGGCCGGTCGATGATCAACTCGTCCGGCCGCTCGAACACGGACTCGTCCCGGTTGCCCGAGGCGTACCACATGACCACCTTGTCACCCTTACGGATGAACTGACCGTTCAAGATGGTGTCAGCTTTGGCGATCCGCCGCATGTAGGCAAGAGGGGTCTGCCACCGGATAATCTCGGAGACCATGTTGGGGATCAGGCCGGGGTCGGACTTGAGCTTCTCGAACTGGTCCGGGAACCGGTTCAGCGCCAGAACGCCGCCGCTCATCGAGTTGCGGGTCGTGTCGTTGCCCCCGACGATCAACAGGATCAGGTTGCCGGCGAACTCCATCGGACGGTCGATCAGGTCCTTGGTGGCCTCGTCGCTCTGCAACATGGTGATCAGGTCGAAACCCGGCTCTTCTCCCTCCGCCAGGCGGGCGGCCTTGTCATGCCACAGTGCGCTGAGTCCACGCGCCATGTCGACCATGCCCTTGAACAGCTCGTCGTTGTCGGAGGGCCCTC
>NZ_JABFAN010000150.1:0-875 GCF_017168155.1 Dietzia sp. KRD202
AAGGAACCCGCGACCACCTGACCGCCCGGGACGCCAACCACCGGCGCGCCCACCCCCAACCCATCACGAGGGTGGGGCCAAATCAAAACAGCACAGCGGGGCCAAATGGGGTTGTCATTCTCAGATGACTTCGACCACGTCGCCACGGTTGCTGTTGTTCTGGAACGACTTGGCGTAGGCGTCGGTGACATTGATACAGCCGTTACTGACGTTGGTGAAGCCCTGCTGCCCGACGGACCACGGGGCGCCATGGACGTAGATCCCGCTGTAGGACATCTGAGTGGCCCAGTTAACTGAAAGCCGGTAGCCGTCCGCCGAATCGACCGGCACGCCGAATGTCGATGAGTCCATGATGAGCGACTCATGCCGATCGCCGAGGTAGTAGGTGCCGTTCGGCGTTGGTGTCGAGGCCTTTCCTAGCGAGACCGGGCTACTGCTGACGATCTCGCCGTTGACGCGGGTCGTCATCGTCTTGGCATTGTCGTCGATCGTGGTGATGACCTCATCGCCGATCGTGAAGTTGCTGTGCGCGTCCTGGGCTCCGTAAAGCCCTCCACCCATATCTGTGCCATAGATGTTGACGTCGACGTCCACCTCGGTACCTGGTGCCCACCGAGATCATGGCCGCGCCGATTGTTCGCCCGGTCGAGCTTTGGCACCAGGCTGCTCACCGCATTGAGCGTGGTCGTTGTTGGCTGCGCGGTCAGCGCGTGGTTTGTCGCCTCAGCTCTAGCTCCGGGAATCTTCCTTGTGGTTCCCCCCGAATCGTGGAGGGTTTCCTAGGCGGCTTCCGGTTCGGTCGCCGCGGCGGTCTCGTAGCTGATCGGGCTCACCATTCCGATCGTGCTGTGTCGTCGGTCGTGGTTGTAGAACCC
>NZ_JABFAN010000016.1:0-79454 GCF_017168155.1 Dietzia sp. KRD202
CACCCCTCCCCCAATCGCGCCGGCCACCGACACCGAACTGGCAGCGTGGCTGGCGACCACCCACGGCTCGCTCACTACCGCGCCGGCGCCCGCAGCTTCTGACGACTTCGCTGAGTCCTATCTGGCCCACCGTGCCGCAGAACAAGAACGCGGCCCGGACGTCGAGTCGACATCAGGACCGCAATGGGATTGGGGAGCCACCACCGATTCCTCCCCCGACCCGTGGTGAGTCAGAGACAGCAGGGAGTAGTCAGCAGTACCTGTCGTACTTGTCCATCGCCTTCCACGGCTCGGGGTTCTCGTTGTCCAGGGCCGTCATCCTCAGCGCTTCACAATCCAATGGGCTAAGACGGGTGCCACTGCTACTTGAACTGCCGCTACCCCCCTGGCGACGGCTTCGGGAGTCCTGGTGTCGAGCAGGCCCATCAAGCGGTCCTGCCTGACACTCATGAACGAGTACTGGAACCGTGTGTCGCGGACGAGGACACCCCAGGGGTCCTCGGGGTCGTGCGGCATGACCGTCAACGGGGAGTCGGCCGCCGCCAGGGCATCGGCGAGGTAGGTCCTCATCTGGTCGTTGCCAAACGCCTGTGCGCTCATAGCTCTTCGACCTCCGGCGCTGTATCGACGGACACCGCAGCGCTGTCGAAGGTGGCAGCGGCCGGCTGAGCTTCCTGATCGGACTGGGCGATGAGCTGGGACGGTGTCTGCGTTCCTACGCCGGTGTCGATGACGTCCGCGACTGCCGGCGAGCCGCCGACGGCGGCCACCTCGGTGTGCAGCAGCTCCTCGGTGAGGCCCACCCTGCGCTCACCTGCGAGGTCGGCGGTATCGGCCGACGAGAGGCCGGGGGTGTCGGTGATCGCCGCATCGAACACGCCGGCCAGCTCGTACTCGGTGATCTCCAGGGTCACCGCTGCGATCACCGCCAGCGTCAAGAAGTCCGGGCCCGGTCCTGACCGCTCGCGAGCGCGGCGAACGGCCTCATCGCGCTCTTGCTCGGCCTGGGTCCGATCAAGTTCTGCCTGCCGCCGCGCTTCCTCCGCTGCCTTCACCAGCCGCCTTCGCTCCAGCTCGGCAGCGATCACCTCACGCCGCGCCTGAGCGACCTCTTCGGATACGCCGGAGTCTGCGCGAGCGGTCTCGACAACGAGCGATCCGACCGAGTGTTGGCGGGCGGAGTGCTCGCCGAGCGAGCGAGTCCGCGGCGGGTACGGATTAGCTGCCGCGCCCACGCGGGCGTGACGGATCAGATCGGCGACCACCGGGTCGCTGGGATGCGAGCTCATAGCGTGCCTTCCTCAATGGGGTCCGATTTCAAGGGCTTGCCCGGTTGGTGACCGGACGTGCAGGCGACCATCGGTGAGCGCTCTCCCGTCAGGAGCGGCATATGGTGGTCGCCGATCGTGCGCAGGAACACCTCATCGCAGGTGGCCGGGTCCCGGCGGGCCAGTGACTCGTACGCGAGCCACATCGAACGGATGCGGAATCGGACAGAGCGGTGCGCCCACCAGCGCGAGCACCACTTCTGACTCATACCCGTCGACTCGTAGGCCAGTCGCAGGTAGTCGTCGAAGAAGGCGAACTCGTCGGTGAACCGCAGGATGGGCGGCACGCCAAGCTCAGTCTCGGCGAACCGCTGGACCTCCCTCTCCACCATGCGGGCAAGGTGGTCGGTGAGGCCGGGTGTTGCCAGAACATCCTCTACAGCAGCAGGTAGCGACTCCTTGGCCACCGCCGCGAGGGTCTCACCGAACGCCTCGACGATCTTCTTGTCGAACAGGTGACTCACGCTGCGGCCTCCTCGCTCTTCTCGGGGGCGGAGGGAAGGTCCTGGTGGTCCCACCGGACCATCCGGGCCAGGATGGGGCGCCGGCCGGTGGCCAGGACGATCATCCGACCGAATGGCAGGGCGGCCAGCTCGGCGGCGGTGATGGTCTGCTTCTCGACCGTCTGGGTCGACACGGACCGTCCGCGATCGCCGCCGCCGCTGGAGATGGAGCGTTGCTGTTCGGTGTGGGTGCCGATGAGATGGGCCAGCTCGTCGAGGAATCGGTAGTCCTTGTGGCCGGGACCGATGACGACGATCGCGGCGGCAGACCACAACTTCTTCATGCCCTGCTCGCCCCACACTTCCACGCCCTGGGCGTAGGACTGGAGCACGGTCGAGCAGATGATTCCTCGGGAGCCGAAGGTCGAGTAGTAGTCGGGCAGCCTGGGCCACCGCACGATGTTGGCGATCTCGTCCAGGGCGGCGGTCACCGGCACCGGAAGACGCGAACCGGGGCAGGTGTCGGCCCGGTCGACCAGGGCCTTGAACACCGCGACGGTCAGGATGGACGTCACCGGCCGGCCGATCGGGTTCTCCTCATCGGAGACCAGATACAGCGTGTCGGCCTCGGAGTTTGCGAAGGCGACCGGGTCGAAACGCTGGGCGCCGGCCTGGGGGGTCAGCCACCGCACGATCTGCCTGCGTCCCAGGCAGGAGATCATGTTCTTGGCCGCGGAGAACACGTTGGAGCGGGTACGGGGCTCGGCGTTGTACTTGCTGGCCAGGTCCGCAGCCTGCGGCTTCCACTGGCTGTCGGCCAGGATGTCAACTGGGGTGGCGTCCTCGAGATTGGAGACCCATCCGTAGACATCGGTGATGGGACGGTTCTTCATCGCCGCTGCCAGGAACAGCGAGGCGAGCAGGTCCACGGCCTGGGAGTAGAAGTACGCGTTGGGGTCGCTGCCGGCCTCCCCGCGGGCGGTGGCGGCGTTGAAGATCTCGGCGAGCTCCTCGGCGTTGCCGTCCCACCACTGGTCGCGGCGAACGAAGTCCAGCGGGTCGAAGTACCACTTGGAGGTGTCCAGCCCGACCGCCTTGTCCTGCGGGTCGAGCACCCAGACGCGGCCGACCTGCTGACGGAACGGCATCGTGGCTTCGATGACGTCGCGCTTGCACGAGGTGGAGATGCAGATGCCCGGTGCGCGGCGGATCATCGGGATGATGCGGCTGGAGGTCTTGCCCTGGCGGGGACCCCACAGATCCAGATGCAGGTCTTCCCACCCGCCCCAGAGATCTTGGCCGGTAGCGACCTCCTTGCCGATGTACACCCCCGGGGTCTGGGTGGTGTCGCCTCGCTCGCGGTTGGCGCGGACCACGCTCTTGGCCGACAGTGACTTCACGTCAGCGCGGCCCGCCAGGTGCTTGGTGATCCCATCGACGCGGGTCCTGCGGCCCTGCCGGCGCCCGACGAGCGCCGCCACCACGGCCACGAGCACAACGGCGATCACCACCAGGGCCACGGCGACGACCGTGGCGCCGGTGGTCCACTGCACCTGCCCCTGGGCCAGGTCGATCACCGCCACCGCGGGGTTACCGGGAACCTGTTGACCGGTGGGGGCGATGGATTCGCCGAGGGTGATACTGCCCCACACCGCGATCACCGCGGCCGCCACCACGCCCATCATGACCAGCGCGATCGTGGGTCCGGGCTCGCGGGTCTGGGACGTTCGTGCCAGGTCTTTGCCTGCCATTGTTGCCTCCCTGGTGTGATGTGCGCGGTTACTCGCCCACAGATCGGTATTGGTAGCTGGCGACCTTCCACGTCTCGCCGGTGCGCTTGAGCTCGACGGTCGCGGTGATGCGCTCGAGCGGGGTCGTTGCTCCGTCGGGGTGCAGCACTTTCTGCTGCACCGTGACCAGGCGCCGAGCTTGGTTCGCGTCCTGCGGGACGGGGTCTTGATCTCCGGCCAGGCTTGCGGCGCCGATCACGCGGTCACCCGAGCGCGCCCATGCCAACCACTGCCCAGGGGCAGGATCTGGGTCCGGGCGGGTGGTGGCCGCGTCCGCCATCTGGCCGGTGAGCTGGCCGGAGATCGCGTGCATCGCATCCCACGGGGACTGCTGCTGCGCGGGTGTCCATGTGTGAATCCCTGCCATCACCGCCACCGCCACTTCGTCGGCGGTCGTGATCGGGTCGATGTGCACGTGCGCATCGGTTCCCGGTTCATCATCGCGGCCAAGCGTCAGGGCCATCGCGACGGCGGCGACCACTACCGCCACCACCGCCGCGGCGACCACGGCTACGCCTTTGGTGTTCATCGCTGTCTCCTACTCGTCGGCGGTGTTCATGCGGCGGCGAACCTCGCGGCCTCTTGCGGCACGATGACCACGTACTTTTGCGTCTCGGCATACGGCGGTACCCCGCCGAACTGCTGCACGGCGCCGGGGCCGGCGTTATAGCCGGCCAGCATCAACGCCTGCGGGTCGCCACTGAGCTCGCCCGAGGCGATGCCCTCTCGCTGGCCCTCGGCGATCTCGCACAGGTAGCGGGCGGCGGCCATCGTCGCGTCCGCCGGGTCCGACGGAGAACCCGAGCCGGGAGGTCCGGCGATCTTGCCGTTGTCGTCGACCTTGGCGCCCTTGGCCGCCCACGTGCCGGGCATGAACTGCCCGTACCCTTGCGCTCCGGCCGTCGAGACCGCCGTGGCCTGGAAGCCGGCTGATTCGTGGTACAGCAGCCCGGCCAGCAGCGGAGAGTCGACCTCGCGGCAGACCTGGCCTCCCAGGTCGATCCACTTGCGCAGTTCGGCGGGGATCTCGCCCGCGTTCAGGCTGCGATGCCCGAAGTCCGGGGCGCAGTCGTCGCCCCCGACGGCGCCGGTGGTCTCCGAGGAGTCGTCGGCACCGTCGGTGGGGGCGGCGCCGTAGCGCTGGTTCGGGGTGGGCTTTCCGCCGCCGGCGACGGTGACGTGCACGTGGTCGAAATGGTTCTGGGTCGGGTCGCCCCGGTCCTCCATCTGGTAGGGCTGCCCGGTGGCGGGGATGTACTGCTGCCGCCAGATCAGGTACTCGATGTTGAAGAACTCGCGGTGCGTCAGCAGGTAGTTCGTGATGCGATTGCCCAGCTCGCGGCCCTCGCTCGAGGAGTAGTCCGGGATCATGATGTCCACGGCGCGGCCCGACGGGTGATCGGGGTAGGCATCAACAGGCCGCCACCCGCCGATGGTCTTCACGTCGGGAAAGCGCTGCGCCACGGCACGGGCCACCCGGATCGAGTCGACCTGCAAGTTCTCCTTGGAGGCGATCTTGTCCGAATCGGGCATCTCCCCACTCGAGCGCGGAGACGGCTGACGGGAGGTCGTGGACTCGTCGGTGGGCGGCTCACTGCCTCCCGAGCCCGGGTTCGCCGCTCGGTCGAGCCACGGCTGCGGATCGGTCTCGCTCCCACCGGTCAGGCGCCCGCCCTGCCACACCTCGAAGTGCAGGTGGGCGCCGGTGGACTGGCCGTTGTTGCCGACCTCACCGATGTGCTGTCCTGCGGCAACGGTGTCGCCCACCTGCACGTCCACTCCGTCGTCCCACATATGGCCGTAGACGGTCGAGTAAGGCTGACCGTCGATGGTGTGGTCGATGACGATCCAGTTGCCGAACCCGCTCGCGGGGCCGGCGGCGGTCACCACGCCTGGGGCCATCGCGTACATGGGCGTGCCGTCGGCGGCGGCCAGGTCGATGCCTCGGTGGCCGGGCCGGTCTGCGCTCTTGTAGGTCGAGGACACGACGTAATCGCCTTCGGCGATCGGCAGGCTGAGCTCGCCGGCGGCCACTCCCCCGCCGCCGGTTATGGCCCCGTTCGGGCGGCACCGATCGTCGCTGCCGTCTCCGAGGATCACCACGACCACCAGCGACAGCAGGATGATCCCGATGACGATGCCCACGACGAGCTTGGCCGACCGCATCCGTCTACAGCCCTAGCTGCGCTCGAAGGGCCGCGTTCTCGGCTTGCAGCGCCCGCAGGGTGGACGAGTTGTGCGCCTGCCACGTCCCCGCGGCGACCGACCAGCGGCGCACCGAGTCGCGGCTGATGCCGAACTCGCGGGCGACGACCTCGGCGGCTGCTGAGGTCGAGGGGAACTGGGGCTCGAGCTCTGCCAGCCGCGCGACCACCTGGTCGCGGAAATCGGCGTCGTACGCAGTTGAGCTCATGCCGGCACCGCCTGCCCGGAGGGCACGCCATCGAGCAGTTCGCGGAAGCGCACGTTCGTGTCGTGGATGTTGGTCTCCCGCTCGGTCGCGGTCAGCAGAACCTGCACCGGGATCCCGGCGGTGCCGTCCTTGGACGACTTGAGCATGAACTTGCCTCGCCCCAGGGGTGGCTTCTTACGCTCGCGGGCTTCGGTGCGCTCGATCGGCGCGCCCTTGGACCAGGCGGTGATCATCGCTGCCTCAGCATCGGTGAACTGAAGGACGCCCTTGAGCCGCTCCAGCTCGCCGGCGGGAAGACCGCCGCAGATGACCATGCCGGCCCGCTCGATGAAGCCCATCGCGGTCTTGACGTCGACCTCGTTGGGCAGCGTCTCCAGGTCTCGGCCCGTGTGGGTGATCATCAGCAATCCGGTGCCGTCCGTGCGGTTCAGGCGCGTGAGCTCGTCGACGCGCTGCACCATCCCCGCCCCGGCGCCCAGGGTCGCCCACATCTCGTCGAGAATCGCCAGGAAGTAGCGCTGCGGCGCCAGACCGCAGTCGGCCAGCACGTGCGCGGCCTCCATCGCTCCATAGGCATCGGACCAGCAGGCCAGGAGCACGCCCGCCTTGAGCGACTGGTCTCCTCGAGCGATCGCCGAGACGTCGATGCAGATCGCCGGGGCGTCGAGGTCGATCTTGGTGGTGGTGTGCTCGGCGAATACCTGGCCCATGACGCCGTCGGTCAGCGACTCCAGCGTCTGGACCAGGGTTCGGACCGTGCGGCGGTACTCCGCTTCGTCGGCGACGAACAGCGCTCGCCGCAGGTCGGCGTTTCCGGATCGGATGTAGTCGATCAGGTCTCGCAGTAGCGGCGGTGAGGCGAAGGAGAACCTGCCGCCCTGGCGCATCTCCCGCAACGAGGTGGAGATGACCAGACCCTCGAAGTCAGCCAGCGGCCGACCGCGGATCAGCTCGGCCAGCGCCACGACCATCGTGACCTGCCGCGAGTGCACCGACTCCTCGGTTTCGGTGATGGCCTCGGCAAGGCGCGTGCTGTCCTCGCCCCGGTCGCGGAGCTCGTCCAGATGGGCCTGCATCACCGGGATCGCCTCGCCCAAAGCGCCGGCGGCCAGTGGGTTCAGGTGCCCGTGCCCATGTCCGAGACGGATCACCTGCCCGCGCTTTCCGGCCGGGGTGACCATCGCATCGGTCACCGCCACGTACTCGCCTTTGATGTCCCCGGCCACGATCGGCACATGGCCCTGGGCGACCGCGCCGATGAACTGCTTGCGGATGATCGTGGACTTGCCCAGCCCGGGCAAGGAGAGCACGAACGCCGACGGGTTGCCGATGATGCCGGCGCGGAACCACGACAACACGTCGCCGGAGACGTCCTGGCCGGTCTGTGCGTGAACCCCCAGAGGGACGCCGACCGCCGGGGCGGTCGCCCCGACCACCCACGGGTTGAAACCACAGCCGTAGTTGGTGGAGGTCTGGGTGGCGGCCGGGGCAGAGACCACTGCCATCCGCCCCGAGAACGCGCCCTTGAAGCCGCGGCCGTCGAGGGAGGCGTAGCGATTAGTGAACCGGGGCTTTCCGTAGCGGAGCTGCGGTGCCTGGCGGGCGGTGCGCGCCTGCTCGGCCCGGTCGGGGTGCTCGTCGCACCACCGCTTGTACGCGCGGCCGGTTCGTGTGTGCGGCCAGGGAGGGAGCTGATCGCCGGCGGTGATACGGGCGTGTAGCTCTTCCAACTCTGCCGGCCCGACGGGGGTCTTGGTGCGCCTGGCCATCACTCCGCCTTCGCAAACGAGGAAATCGTGGACTTCTGATCGAGCAGCACGCCCAGACCCAGCGCGGCGGCGAACGCCGCATCCTGCTGGCCGTTGGTGGCGTGCAGCCGAAGCTGAGACCGGTTGCCGAGCTGGCCGATGATCGCCGAGCCCTGGTCGAGCAGTTCAGGGTTGCGCAGGGTGAGCGTCACCAGCAGCGAGTACTCGCCGAGCTGGCCGCCTCGGGCCAGCGCTTGCCGTGCGGCCTCGGTGCGCTCCAGGCGCAGGCCGGCAGAGGCCTTGCCGATCGAGCGGGTCTTGTTCGCAGCGTTGACCGCGTCGGTGTGCTCCTTCTCGACCTGCCTCACCCCGTCCCCGGCGGCGATCGGGCGGTAGATCAGCGTCACGCGCTTGCGGGGAATGTCTGACTTCGGCTCCAACAGGGGCCGAAGCACGTGGTCCGGGAACGCGGCGGCCGGCGGGGCGGCCATCTCGAACGAGCGGGACACCCAGTCTTCGTGGCGGTAGTGACTCCACTTCGCCACAGCCTCGGCCGGGCCGGCGTCGTCCCAGTCCACTCCGAGCGGCTCGCCAGACAGGCGAGCGCTGTTGATGGTCTCCTCCAGGTCGGGGCGGTAGCAACGCAGCGCCAGCCCGATCGCGTCCTCCGGGTTCATTGGTGTGGCAGACACTCCCGCGTACTCGAGCCGCTGGTACAGCCCGGGCAGCCGGAAACCCAGATCGGTGGCCATCGCCTCGGGGTCCTTGCGCTGCATCGCGGTGGCTGCCTTGAAGGTGACCGCGATCCATGACCGCGTGACGAGCTTGCCGCGAGCGAACTCCACCGCCGACTCCGCCTGGATGCGGCGGGCGATCTCCGGGGTGGACTCGCTGACCGAGTCCTTCACCGCGGCGATGAGGTCCTGCCCGGTCGTCGGGTACGACTCGACGGTCACGGTGGCCGCCACGACGTCGTCGTTGAGGGACAGCTCGGCGAGCCAGGCGCCCCATTCGGCGGTCATGTCGTTGCGGTCGGCCACCGTCAGCGGCTCCTGGCCGCGTGAGGCCGCGTCCAACAGGACGGTGTACTGGTTGAGCGCGCGGTCTCGGATGAGCGCGAAATCGTTGCCGGCCACGTCGCGGCCGACGTGCAGCTCGGTCTTGGCCAGGGCGCCGGGCAGCCGGTATCGGCCTCCCGGTACCCGCGAGTTCGGCCCGGACCGGTACACCGTGGAACCAGCGGCCTGTGCCCGCCAGAATTGCCAACGCATTTGAGCCACCTCGTAGAGAGTTCGATTACCGATACGCAGTACTGCCGGGGCCAGGTACGCCACCGCCAGCACCGCAATGAGCGCTCCCGCGCCTAGTCCGCCCTGCATCAGCACCAACATCGCCGCGATGAAGGCGATCCCGGCGATGATCGTGGCCCGCAGCGGCAGGCCGAACATGCCGGTGCGCTGCGACTTCTCACCCAGCGTGTAGAGCCGAAGGTCCGTTGCCTCACCTGATGCAGACACCAGCTATCTCCTTGCCGTCAGCGGTAGTGGTGGGGTGTCGGGTGAGCTGCCAGCGCACCGTCGATCATCTGCTCGGTCGTCTGTGTCGCTCGAGCCGTTGTCTGAGCTGCCGTCGCCACCGCGCCCACCCCGGCAGCGGCGAAGCCCGCCACGGTGCCGGCGCCACGGGCCGCACTTGCCACTGCCCCGCCGACACGGCCCGACGAGCTGGTGCCCGTGCCCGAGGAGCTCCTGCCTCCAGCTGGTGCGCCGCCCCCCAAAGGTGCCGATGGGGTCGGACCCGAAGAGCCGGCCGCCGGCGGTGACGACGAGCCTCCCGAGGAGTGCGGGCCGAGATAGGCCGCGCCATTCGCGGCACTCTGGTTTCCCGAGCCGGACGACGACGCTCCGCCGCCAAGGCTCTGCTGGGTGTTGCCCAGTGCAGCGCCGGCGGCGCCGGCGACAGCGCCCGTGGCTCCGGCAGCGGCGGCGCCGATGCCTGCGGCGCTGCCACCGGACACTGAGGCAGACACCGCCGGGGCGACGACGCGCATCAGCGCAGGCAGTACGAGGCCGGCCGCGGCCAGCAGCAGCATCGAGGAGACCGCCTCCATCATCGACGGCTGTTCTGTTCCCGAGCTGAGCCAGAACGCCACCAGATACAGCAGTGTTGCCACCGGCTTGAACAGCAGCGCCGCGACGACGAACCCGATCATCGACTTGAAGGCCTGCTTGCCGGTGCTCAGCGCGAACGACGCTGCCGCCAACGGCAGCAGACCCACCACCACCACCAGAAGGCCCTCGCGGATCACTAGCGCCAGCATCTGCGCCAGGGCACCCAGCAGCGCGAACACCACCAGGATCAATACCGCGGCCGGCCCGAGTCCGGTCTCCTCGTCGATGAGCGCGACCGCGTTGATCTTGGCCTCTGGATCCCCGCCCAGACCGTCGGTGAGCCACTGCGTCGAGACCAGGTCGGTGGCCATGTGCAGCGACATGATCACCGCCGGCAGCGCGGCCCCGGCGAGGATGAAGTTGAAGACGAGCTGCCCGACGTCCTCGAACCCATCACCCAATCCGCGGTTCCGGGCGACCGCCATCCGTGCCCCCGCAATGATCAGCGACACCACGAACAGCAGTACCTGCGCCCACAGCGTCAGGTTGAATACGCCCGCCACTGACGACTCGAAGTCTGCTCCCGAGAAGGGTGACTCCTTAATCCACATCGTCATGATCAGCGACAACGCCTGAGCATTTCCCTCCAGGAGGGACTTGACGAAGTCTCCGATCGGGTCGCCCCAGAAGCCGGACGTCACCGCCTCGATCGCATCGGTCGGATGAAGGGCTGCACCGGCGGTGTTGCATGCGCCAGAGACGACGCCGCGAGCGGGGGCGGTGAGCGTTTCACGCAGTCCGCCGGCCTGAGCCGACTCCCTCAGCCACTCATGGGCTCCGGTGCCGGCGAACAATCCGCCGTCGAGCACATCACCGTCGAGATCGCCGTTGCGGCAGTCCTCGTAGAACGACTGAAACTCATTCTGGTCCGTGTCCTGAGCAGCAGCCGGTGCCGCGAAGGCAACCGAGGCCAGGACCGCGGCTAGTAGCGCGATTGCGAGCTGCTTGAGGCGTGTCAGATCCACAGCACCCACGACCGATCCAGCTCTTCCAGGGGCGGCAGCGAGCGGCCGGAGACGATCTCCCACTGCTCGCCAGTCCACGACAGGGACACGCGCATCACCGGGTGTTCTGTTGCGCTGACGTCGATGGTGTCGACCTGGCCGACGGCCTCAGACACCGACGGCATCGCCGCCTCCACGGTGCAGAAGTCGGGCGAGCAGTGACTGAAGCGGAACCACCGGGGCGCCTGAAACCCCTCGGCTGCCTGCATCGCCCGCCCCTGGGTGGCCGCGCCACGTGTGCGCAGCTCCTCGAGCAGCTCCGGGTCTTCCGCGACGAGATCAGGCGCAAAGCGCTGCATGAAGTCGGCGTAGACCGGTCCCATCTCCAGCCCCAGACCGATGTAGTTGGCTGTGAGCAGTGCCGCGCCGACGGGAGAACGGGCGTACCCGGTCATCACGCCTCGCTCCACCGCTGTCGGGCCATCCGAGGACGAGACCATCAAGGTGGTCCCGCTCGGGACACGCTGAAGCGCTAGACCCGCTGGCGCCGCGACCGGCTCGGTCCCGCCGGGAAACGCCCCCGCTTCGCCGGTTTGTGCAACGGGCTCACCTTCGGGAGCGTCCACGACCGTCACTTGCCGGCCCACGAGGTCGCTGACCACCCGCCCTGGCTGCTCCGCAGGCGCCGTGGTCGGTGACGCAGTGGGCGTGGCCGGCGCGGGTGCCGCCTGGCCGCTTTGCTCATCGCTTCCGCTCATGGTGATGACCAGGACCAGCACCGTCAGAGCGACGATCAGCACCGCTGCGCCGCTGATCCATGCCTTCTTTGTCATTTGCTGTCCTCATCCCAGGTCGTGAAGCCGTCGAGTGCTTGAATCTCGGCCGCGTCGATGCCGTCTTCCTGCGTGGGAAGCACGAGCTTCCAGTCCGCCCCTGTCCACGCCAACTGCACCGGGTAGGCCGTCAGCAGGGGCTCCTGTTCTCCCGGCGCTGGCGGGGTCGATGTAGCCAGCAAGACAATCGCCTTCTCAGGCGAGTAGTCGGTGACCTTGAACGCGGTGAAGGTGGCTGCCACCGACGGATCGACTGCACCCGACACGCTCATCAGCACACGGGTTTGCGCCCACTGGTCCCGGCCGGGGCCGGGAGCGGTGACCGTGCGCACCACTTCGGGCCACGTGGAGTCGGGCGCCGTCGCCAGGGCTGCTTGCCCGTTCGCCGCTGCCAGAGCCGCGCCTTGCGGGGTATGGCTGTACCCCTGGGGCGGAGACGTTCGCGCCGGCCCGTCGGCGCGGGAGGTCGGCACCTTGAGTCCGGCTACGTTCCGCCACGTCAGATCGGCCGGGGCAGAAGCGGTGTCCACAACTGGCGGCTGCTCGGTCTGCTCATCGTTTGAGCAGGCGGTGTTCGCCGTCAGCAGCAGCGCTACCGCCGCAGCGGTGAGAACGCATCGCATTTTGGACAACAGGGGCTCCTTCTAGATGAATACGTCGGCGATGTGCCCGGCGGAGGCCACGATCAGGCATCCGAGGAGGACTTTGATCGTGATGGCCTGGATCGAAGGGCCGTACTGGTCGACCAGCCGGTTGTCGATCGTCAGCAGAGCCCCGATCGCCATAACGCCGGCGACCACGACGGCGGTGGCTCCCCACTTGACCCAGCCGACCGCCTGGGAGAACCGGGTCATCGCCTCGGCTGGAGGGCCGACAGGGCTGGTCGGAGGCAGCACTACCGCCGGGTCCTGCGCCAGCACGGTCACCACGTCGGTGAGCACGGCGGCTAGGAGACCAGGGCGTTGACGATGGGGCCGGCCAGCATGATCAGCAGGCAGCCACCGATGATCCGTGCGACCGTCGTCTGGACCTCGTCACCGTTGCCGGCCCGGCGAGCCATGATGAAGTAGGCACCGGCAGCCATTACGCCCATGACGCCGAGCGCGATGCAGCCCCACATGAAGTACGCCAGGGCGGTGTCGACCTTCTCACCGGCACCGGGGATCTCCATCGGCGACAGGTTCTCGCCGACGGCGATGATCTGCTCGGCCACCGGGGCGGCGGCGTGAATCGTCTCAACAAACATTGCGTTCTCCTTGGATCACAGAGGGGCTGGGCAGGGGGATCATTTGTCGGCGCGGCGCGTTCGCCACTGCTCGCCCGCGGCGGCGAAGACCTCCGCGGCAGCGGTGGCGACCGATTCCGGGACCGCGTCGGTGGGCGCTAGCGGCCGGGCGAATCGCTTAGCCGGTGGCGGGGTGTAGTCCGGGGTCCACTGCGCCAGCTCGGTCGGCTCCGAGGTCAGCAGCTCGGGAACCCAGTCGATGTGCCAGCTCGCCCCGGCAGCGGCGGCGACGAGCTCGCGTCGGCGGGACAGTGTCAGGTCCGGTTTGCCGGGGGCTGCGGCGACGGTGACCAGGCCCAGCAGCGAGCAACCACCGACCTCTCCTGCCTGGTGCTGAAGGCACAGCCGGTGCGCTGCATTGAGCCCGACCGTGTGCATTCGTGCGACGACGACGACGAACGGCGCTTTCTCGGCGGCCGGCCAGCCTCGCTGACTGTCTGCGGCCGGCGCCCACATGGATTCCAACGTCGACACCCCGGCACCGCCGTGGGCGCCGAGCAGCCAGATCACCGGGGTCCGGCTGTCGGCGGGGCGCGGAACGGGTGCGTCCCACACCGGCGCGCGGTCCCCTTCGGCTGGCACAGCCAGCCACCCGGGCACCGCCTTAGATGTTGGGTGCGGGAGTTTGTGGGCGCTGGTCATGCTCGCCTCCTTCGTCTTGTCCCTTGCGGGCGTCACGCGGTCACCGAGGCCAGGGCCTCGGAGAGTCCGGCGATGTCGGCGGTCTGCGACGTCGCCGGGAGCTTGGACAGCTGGTCGTCCCCGGCTCCCGACCGGATCAGGGCCATGCGGTCGGCATCCGTGGAGTGGCTGATCTCGCTGACCGGCTCCATCCCCCGGGCAACGGCGAGGTCGTTGGCCGCGGCCAGCGCCCACTGCTGGGTGATCGCCGCCGGGGACTGCCCTGATGCCGTAAACGGGGTGCGGTCGTACATGCCGTGGGCGTCGATCGCGTTCCAGGTCTGGGTCTGGGTCGCCAGGTCGACCAGGCCCGTCGTGTCGGACACCGTGTGCTCTATCTCGCCGATCACCCGCTGCAGACCGGAGTCCACGGTTGCGGGAGTGATGACCTCAGACGCCGCAACAGCGAGCTGGCCCACCAGCACCGTTGCTGCCGCTGCCGGGCTCGCTGCGCCGGCCACCGCGATCTGCGCGATGTTCTCCGGCGTCAGGGTCTTCTTCGCCACGGTGATCGACGCTCCGAGCGCCATCCCGGCCAGCTTGGTCCCGGCTTCCACCAGCAGTGCGGTCGGATCGGTCGGGTTCTGCACCTGGGTCGGATCGGAGTAGCGCGCCATCCGCGACAGCGTGGTGTTGCCCCGGCTGGCCGGGGCGATGGTGAAACCACTTCCGTCGGAGTACTCCACGTCTTCGGCGATGGTCTCTGCGGCCGTGAACAGCACCGACTGCCCCGCCACGGTGGCGACGTTGACCAGCGCACGGATCGGGTCTCCCCCGGTCTCGCTCTGTCCGGCGATGTTGGCTACGACCTGGAACAGATCGGAGTCGGGCGGGGTGTCGCATGCCAGGTCTCCGGGTACGCAGAACGAGGCGACTCGATCGGCCACCGCACCAAAATCCGGTGCCGACGTGTTCGGCGAGATTCCGCGCCCCTCCGGCCGCGGGGCACCTTCACCCACGTTGATCGCCGACACCGCGGCGCCCTCCGTGCCCGGCACCGCCCCCGGAGTCGTCCGGGACGAGCCCTCCTGGAAGATCGGGGCGCCCTGAGCACGGGTGGGATCACTCATCAGCGCCGCACCGGCGAACTGCTCGGGAGTGACAGGCCCGGAGCCGGCGCCGATTTCTCGAGCCAGCGCCGAGGCGACCTGGGCGCCCTGGCTGTAGCCGGAGACGAAGATCTTGGTCTCCGGGCATCGCTCGATCGTCTCGGCGATGAGCTTTCGCCCGTTCTCTATGCCGACGGTGACGCTCTCGGCGTAACTCGACTGATCCTCTGAGGGGACGAAGCCTCCGAAGGATGCCGGGTACGGCACGTAGGTGCGGCTCATACGCGCCTGGCCATCGGCGTTAGCCGCTCTGACGGTGGGACTCACCACGCGAGCCATCCATCCCGTGTCCGCGTCGGTCTTGGAGTTTCTCGTTGACTCCGTCGTGCCGTTGATCGCCACGAGCTGCACCAGCGGGCACTCATCGCCCTCGGGCAACGCCACCTCCGAGGTCCCTCGAGACGAGGTCGGGACCGTAGCGGTTGAGGTCAAAGGTCGAGCCGTGGTGGCGGAGGGTGTAGCGCTAGCCGTGGTTTGCGCCTGGACCCCTCCCGCTTGGGCTGCCACTGCCAACGATGATGCCGTGATGACAGCGCCGATCCTTGCCACGTTCCCCGGCTTCATTCGCTGGCTCCTTCAGAGTTCTCTTCGATCGAGACGATCCGGACCTCCCCGTTTTCACGGGTGGTCGTCACGCGCTGGTAGTAGGTCGTTTCGCTGCCGTCAGGAGCGGTCTCGGTCAGCTCGACCACGGCGTCGTCGCCGTCGCGCTCGATATGCAGGCAGTGCGTTGTTCCCCGAGCCACTGAGTCGATGCCCTCCTGAAGAGCATCGAGATTGGTGATCGGTGAATCCTTCGCCAGCAGTGGCTTGATGGCGTCGGCGTCTCTGGCGACGTAGTAGGCGTGCTGGAAGGCCAGGACCACGCCGGCGGCGGACTCTCGGTCGCCCTTGCCGTTGCCCGACACTGTGGTGGCCGACTCGGAGGACTCGCACTCCGACTCGGCCACCACTTCGTCGCCACTCTGCGGTGCGGTGGTCGCCGTCGTGGGGACCGTCAACGTCGAAGAGGCCGACGTCTCGGAGCCAGACAAGAGCGACGACAGCAGCCACGCGCCGCCCCCGATCACTAGCAGCACCGCCGCGACCGTGCCGCCGAACAGGAGCTTGGTCCGCTTCCGGCTGCTATCGCGCGCCGGCGGGGCTTCGACAGCCGAGGGGGTGGCCTCTGCCTGGTCGAACCACTCGTCGTCGGACTCCGGGCCTCCGGCCACGGCTTCTAGGTGGCGGGGTCCGTTGCGGTCGTCAGCAGAATTTGACGACTCCGAGAACCACTCGGGCAGATCGTCGTCGCGGCTCATTTCCACTCCCCTCGATCGGTGCGGCGATCAGTACGCGGGATCAGTTGAAGTGGACCGGGGGAACGCCCGGGATGTTCAGGTTGTTGATCGACCCGGCAACGTGGTCCTTGGCCTGGTTGATCGAGTCGTTGATGCCGTTCTGCACGCCCATCGCCGCGTGCGGGTTGGCGTTGACCGCGGCCCCGCCGGCACCGAGCGAGGCGGCCCCACCGGCGGCACTTCCGGTGCCGGCCAAGCCGGCGATCGCGGTACCAGCGGTGGCAATCGGACCGGCGGCGGTGGCCGCTCCGATGACGGGGGCAGCGATCGGGCCAAGGGTCGCTAGCGCGGCGATGATCGCGCCGGAGATGGCAGAAGCGGCGGTGAGCATGGTTGTTCCTCTTTCTCTACGGGTGGGACCGGCGACCGGGCGGCCGTCAGCCGATGTGAAGCTGCTTCGGAAGGATCGGGGCCTGCGGCACGACGGGCGCGCGGCCACCCAGGTCGATCGTGATTCCCTGCGGTGCGGCTGCCGGGGCAGGAGCCGGAGCGGCTGCCGGGGCAGGAGCGGGGGCAGGAGCGGGTGCAGGAGCGGGTGCAGGAGCGGGAGCCTGTCGAACCGGCGCCTGCTGCACCGGGTACGTCGGGGCTTGCTGAACGGGATACGACGGGGACTGCTGCACCGGCACGGGCTGCGGAGAGCGGACCTGCTGCGTGGGAGCCTGCGGCGCCGGAGAGATTTCGACCTTGGGGGCCGACTCTCGGCGCTCGTCGGGCTTCTTCTCTTCCTTCACCTCACGGGTTGGCTGGACCGCCTTCGCTAGGCCGGCCTGTTGGGCCTGGGCAGAACGCTGCTGCGTAGCCGTCCGGGGCGAGGTCGACTGAGCGGCCTTCGCGGAACGCGGAGTCGCGCTGGTCTTTTGGGCCACGTCCACGCCGGCCTGCGTGGTCGACGGTCGAGCTGCGGGCGCAGTCGCCTCCTCGATTCCCGACTGAGTCGCAGCCAGGGCCACCGATACGCCCCCAAACGCAATTAGGGCCGTTGTCGCCCCAACGAGGGCTCCTCGTAGAGCTGGACCCGCTGTGGACCGTTGGTCGTTTTCCGTCACTTCGACTCCTTGCTCGCCGGCGCGATATTGGTACCAATATTGGTAGGGTACCGCCAGCGATCCCGGCGTAGGGCTTCGACCCGCCGCGAGCGGCTGGCCGGCTGTCGGCATGGGCACACTCTATAACTCCACGATATATTCCGCTAGTGGAAGGTTTAAGGCCGTTCGTTGGACAGACTTGTCGGGCAAGACACGCCGACGAAGGGGAGCCGATGCCTCGCCGTGCGGGGCAAATCAGCCCCACCACCCTCCGGGCCGCCATGTCCCGTCGAGGGGTGAGCGCTGACGACATCGCCGCCCACCTGGATATCTCCCCCAACACCGTGCACAGCTGGTTGGACGGCACTCGCGCCCCATCCGCCCCCCTACTCGTTGGCCTGGCTCGAGCCTTGGGCCTGCGGCCAGCGGACCTCACCCTGGTCAGCGAGGACGAGGAGCGGCTGCACGATCTTCGGCTACACGCCGGCCTTCTCCAGCAGGAGGCGTGCGAGGCGGCGGGCCTGCGCCAGCCGCAGTTGTCGAAGATGGAACGGGGAGTGTCGGCGCCCCGCGAAGAGCTCTGCAACGCCCTGGCCGCGGCTTATGGTGTCCCTCCTGCCCGCGTCCTCGAGGCTTGGAATCGCACCCGAAACGACCGACGACGGCAGTCCGGGGCGAAGTTCGTCTAGTCCCACGCTATATTCGGACACGCCCGTGTGGCGGCAAATGCTCGACGCCGAACTACACGCGTGTTATTAATAAGGCCATGACGACCTTCGGCCGCCCGCGGACCCGCGATCACCGCACGCAGCTCAACGGCGAGATCGACAAGGCTCTAGTGGCCGACTTCAACGCAACCTGGCGCAGATCTGGCCGGAAGCGGTGGGAGGTGCTGCAAGACGTCGTCACTTACGGTCTCGCCGAGTACAAGCGGCGAGAGGCAGAGACGCCCAGTGCGCTCGACCTTCTCGGTCGCACTGGCTGATCATCACTGACTTTAAGAGATAGGAGGCGCACGGGACTCAACCAGCGTCGTTGACAACCGCATAGCGCACCCACACAAAAAGCGATCGCCCCCCGGGGCCGAATCCGAAGGGCGATCGCGAACGTGTGACCGGGACGAGTTAGCCGCTCGTAACCCCGGTTTTGGTGCCCACCCCGAAAGGCGGAACCAGCTTGCGTAGCTGTTCCGAGGGTAGCGCACACCCAAATGCCGTGTCCAGCATGCCGAAGCTGGGCGCGTCGCAGGGTGCGCCAACAGACCTCGATACCTCCGAAGAACCCGACCTCGGCACCGTGATCCGTACGCGGATCGAAGGCGCCGAAAAAGAAAACCAGCTTCGCGGTCAGCGCGGACGTTCGTGGGCCCTCGATGGCCGACAGCCGGCCCTGGTGTGGCAATCCCGTGCCAAGTGGCTTGCCGGCACCGCGGCAGAGCTTGCGTGCATTCGTGGCCGGCAGTTGTGCCGCAAGTGGCGCGTTTCCGCACGGACCGCCCTGCTCGTCGCCCGGGCCTGTGCTCGCCTCGCCGACGCGGATACCGGTCGCCGTGTCACCGCATCCAACGAGACCATCGGTCGTATCGCGGCCGAGCTGGCCGACCGTTCTCGGCCGTTCTGCCACGATGTTGTCTCCAACGCCCGCGCCGTCCTTGCGGAGCTTGAGCTCGCGGTCGAGGTCGCGAGGGGCCGGTATCTCACCGTCGATGAGCGTTTCCAGGCCGCCGTGCACCACGACGGCGTGCAGCTTCGAGCTGCATCCACGTGGGCTCTGACGACTCCCCGCAGGTGGTACGCAAAATCGTATCTACCCCGTAGGGGTCCTACGGGGAGTAAAACTCCCCGTAGGCAATGTTCCCCTACACACGCGCGCAAGCGCGCGTCGGCGCCCTCCGGGCGCTCACAGAGACTCAAAGATCGAGAGCGACCTCGCCAGGCACACATCGTCGCCGCCCAGCTCGTCGCCGCAGCAAAGAGCCTCGACAACGGCCGGCATCTGGGTTCCCTGGTTGACGTAGTGGCCGAGCTGGTCGACTGCGATCGCTGGACGGGCCGCGATCTAGTGGCGGTCCTCAACCAGGATGCGCGAGAGAACCCCCGCGACTGGCCCTCCACCATCCAGAACCCAGCCGGTTTCCTGCGACATCGCCTCTCCCGGCTCCAGGACGTGCTCGCCGGCCCCTCGCCTAGCGAGGTGGCCGAGCAGCACCGGCAGCGCACTCTCGAAGAGCAGCGACGCCGGGCCGAGGCTGCCGCCGCGGCCGAGAAACGCGCAGCTACTCCCGAGCAGGTGTCACGCCACATGGACGCCATCCGCTCGATCCTGCGACGACGTCAGCGAGGACCAGTTGCGAATGATCGCTTTGACCTCGCACGATAGCCAGCAAAGTCGACGCACGAGTGAGCCCTGCACGGCAGCGCCGCCGGGTTCCTCGAGCCATGCACACCCCGACGGCGACGTTCCGGAGTGGACTCAGCCGGTGTTGTCGCCCGCGTGACGCGTCAGCATCAATGTAAGATTGGCTCCATGAGGTCACGACCGAGCACCAAGCAGACGTTCGCTCAACGCCTGTCGACGCTCGTGTCCACCGCTCATCCCCCGGGACGAGGCCGCTTCACTCAGATGGAAATCGTCGCGGGAGTCAAAGAGCTCGGCGGGGATCTCAGCCAGCCCTACCTCTCGCAGCTCCTGCGCGGCACCCACGAGCCGTCCGAGCGAGTCGTACGAGATCTCGCCGCTTTTTTCGGTGTCTCACCCGAGTACTTCGTCGATGACGACGAGTACCGACGCACCAACGACTACATCGCTCTGCTGCGCAAAGTCAGCGACAGCGAGGTTCTGGCGGTCTCGGCCCGGGCCGTCGACCTGCCTCCCGATGCCCTCGCCCGCATCCGAAACGCGGTCGAGGAAGAGCGCCGGCGAGCTGGACTGGACTAGCGTCCGCCTCCCCAATAACCGCAGCCCGCGCCGATCGCAGCGCCCAAGACCGTCTCTACCGGGGTGTGGTGACTAATCCGCACCCGCGCCCAGGCCAGCGGAGGAACAAGCCCCAGCCCGGCCCAGTAACGCGGGGAGACCTCCCGTGCGAGCACCGCCACCACACCCGCAAGCACCGCCGTGTGGAACGACACCTTCACCCGCAGCGTCGCGGCGCCCGCCACGCCCAAGGTCACCAGCGCTCCCCGTGTCATCCGGCGCAGCTCCGCCGGCGCCGATCCTTGCCGCTGAGCGACCATCAGCGAGGCCACCGACACCGCAATACCGGCGATCACCAGCGGCCGATCCTCCCGCTTGGTGACGTGGTGATCACTCAACCCTCGATGGCGCACCCTCCAGGTGATCGCCGCCTGCGGCACCAGGCCCAGCCCCGCCGCCGTGGCGACTCCCCATCCCGGCGACTTCACAGCGCACCCCAGATGCGTTGCCCCAACCGCCAGCACCACCCACGGGGCGAGCACTTCGGTCAACGCCTTCTCGGGGCTCACGCCCATGCTTTGTCCTCTCGATAAGCGCGGCCAAGCCGCTCGGCGACCGCTGTCATCTCTCCGTCGCTGACGGTCTCCGGTGGGCGCGGGAACCCTGTCTCAGTGCCCGCGACCTGCTCGATCTGGTGCAGCCCGTCCAGCAGCTCGACCGCACGGTCAAAGACCCACGCGTCGAAGCCCAGGCGAACGTCCGACCTCCGACGGACCTCGGGTAGCACTTCGACCACTCGAGCATGGAGCTCGCGGAACTTCCTCCAGTGCCGCCACGCTACGAGGTCGGCCTCCGCGGTCGACCACACCAGACCCACGGTCAGCAGCAGCATCCCGACCACCGACAACAACTGGGTAATCAAGAAATCCTCGTCGGCGGGCGAGTCCGTCGCGATCGTGGACTGCCACAGATACTGCACCCGTACGACACACCAGCCGGCTAGCAGGACCGACCCGCAGGCCATGATCGACAAGCCCCGGCCGGCGGCCGTTTGCAGGCGCGGAGGCCAGATCACGACCAGGAGACCGATGCTGGCCACGAGCCCACCTATGTAGGCGATGAGCATCGCCAGCAGGAGTAACGGCTGCGTATGGGACCACTCCACATAGTCGACGCTTGTCCGGTGCCCTCCCCCACCGGGCACGACATGCAACGCCACCATCGACACTGCCGCGGCCCCGAACACAGCCCAGATCGCGTACTCGACCTGCGGCCGGTACCGCGTTCGCTGAGCCAGGGCCATCAACAAGACGCCGACGGCGCATCCGAGGATCCCTAAGTGCTTGAGGACCGTCGGAATAGCGACCGTCGACGCGCCCGGACCGCGCAGAAGCACCTCCACGGGCTCGGTCACGGCGAGCATCCCGACCAACAGCGAGCCGGCGGTGAGAATCGCCCCCCGAAGCGTGGGGCTGGGAGCGGCCGAGTACCGAAGCACACGTGTCCCCACATAGGCGCCGAGCACGACCTCGAGCAGGATCAGAACCACCAACGTCGTCATCCGAACGCCTCGTCCAACCGTGAGAGATGCCGGCCAGTCAGTCCTCGTCGAAGCCTGCGGGCGACCGTCGAGGCGAACTGCTCCGCGTCGTTCTCCCGTTGTGCCCACTGGCGAAACTCGGGGACAGCGCAGTTGACCTCATTGGTCACCGGCTGGCCGGTGACCAACGCAGTCAGCCGGTCCGGCGCTCCGGCGCCCGCGTTCTCGGTGTGGCCCAGGAGCACGTGACCGATCTCATGCAGCAAGGTGTGCAGTCGAAGGTCACCGGGAAGTTGCGGGTCCAAGGTAATCTCGTGCCCCTGGGCAGTCCGAGCCACCATGCCGTACCGGCCCTGGGGCTGCGCGACTTCCTCGACTTCGATTGGCGCACCACAGACCTCTACGGCGGCGATCACCAGCTCCGCCTCGCTAGCGGTACCGGTGACGCCAGCCAACCGACTCATCAGCTCATCGACCGCGGCGTCTATCGGGGATCGGGTGGGGCGGAGCAACCGCGACAGACGAGGCACGCTCATTACCCTAACGAGAGCAGTGCTTTGATCGGGAGTCCAGGATGACCGCACCCACAGTGACCCTCTACGGCCGAGCAGCCTGTCCTCCGTGCATGAGAACTAAGAAGCTGCTTGAGCAAGGCAGCGTCACGTTCCTCTACGTCGACGTCGACCAAGACCCCGCTGCACTAGACGGCCTGACCGAGCTGGAGTGGGTAACCGCACTCCCGGTTGTGATCACGCCCGGACTGAAGTGGTGCGGTTACCGGCCCGAACACATCCGGACCGTCATAGCTTCCCAAAACGAAGTGCTCTAGCGGCGCTGGTGCCACGAGTGCCACGTGCGCCACTTGTGCCGCGTGTGTTCAAGGCGAGACGTTAGGGTTCAACGATGATCGTTCGCGGCTCCCTCATTCACCTGCACACCACCACAATCACCACTAAGCGCGGATCCACCCAACTAACGACCCTGCGGGTCGTGGACGATCACTCGCGCCCACAGCACGGTGGCCAACCGGGGGCACGCCACTCCCCCACCCGATACGAAGTTCAGTTCGTTGACTCGAAGCTGTTTCAGTGGTCCGCCGCAATTCAGGCGAGGTTCACGGTCGGCGACGACCTGCTGGTCTACGCCGAGGACGCGATCCGGGTCCAGGGCGATAGAGACGGATCCTCCACCCTGGTGGTGTACGGCATCGACGTTGGCCATGCGACACAGCCCCTTGCCCGCCGGGTGGAGTAGCTAGTTGGTGGGGGTCCCTTTCCCTGCTCCCGCCAGTCTTGATGCTCCGCTGCCGGCGTCAAGGTCGGCACCCTTCGGGTGCGCCGGCTCCACCGACAAGCCCCGGACGCGCTCGCTGCGCTCGCTTATTTCGCCCGGACCTTCTCGGCTCCGCCGCCGTGCCCTCTCTTGACCCCGTCCGCTCCACACCAATCGGGCCGGTATCAGGGAAAGGGGCACCATGCGTGGAGGTCACTGCCGGTCCCGGCGACCGGAAAAAGCCCAGGCCAAACCCGCGAAACCCCTTGTGGCACTAGTGGCACTAGTGCTACTATGGAGACATACCGAGAGGGCAACACCGCCCCCGGAAACCCCAGGAGGACACCATGAGTGATTCGCCCACCAGTCTCGCCGCCCTCGGGCTAGCGCTGTCCGAGGTCGCATCCCTGCTCGCCGACGCTGAAGTGCTGCACGCCCTGACCTCCCACCTGACTGCACGTGAGGTGCTGGTTTTTGCCCGACTGTTCAAGGCTGCCGGGAAGGACGACGCCCACCGCTGCGTGGTTGAGGGCATCATCCATGGCGACGAGGAGGTGCGAGCGGTGGCGACCCCGGAGGTCACCGGCCCCGGTTCGGTTCGCATCGAGTACTTCAACCACTTTGCCGACAGCAGCATCGAGGACGGCCCCTTCCATGTCCGCGAGTTCTCGACCGGAGGACTGCGCAACGCTCTGCGTGAGCTCGGCCTCGAAGTGGACACCGACACGATCGAATGGGCGGCGATCGCACTGCCCGGGCGAATCGTCCTCGACAGCGCACGACGCGACTAGAGCGACACGCAAAATCAACTAGTGGCGCGTGCACCGCACGCGCCACTAGTTGCACTAGGGTCACTAGAGGGAGGAAGCATGAAAATCGTTGCAGTAGCGAACCAGAAGGGCGGAGTCGGAAAGACCTCCGTCGCGCAGTCTTTGTTGCACGCCGCCGCTGCCCGCGGAAAGAAGGCGCTGGGTATCGACCTGGATTCCCAGGGCAACCTGACCCAGCAGCTCACCGCCCGCAACGCGGACGAGTGGTTCGACGTCACCATCGCCGACGTCATGGATCCGTCGACGAACGTGCGCGTCGACGAGGCGGTCGTTCCGACCCGACGAGATGGCATCGACCTCGTGCCCTCGGGCTTGGACGACTACGTCGCAGTAGAGATGACGCTGACCGGGGCGATGATGCGCGAACTGACGCTGCACAAGGCCCTCAGTCAGCTCCCGGACGACGCCTACGACCTCGTCGTGATCGACTGCCCCGCAGCGCTCGGCCTGACCTTGACCAATGCGTTCGCGGCTGTGGACTCGGTCATCATCGTCACCGACCCGTCGTCGGCCGGATTCGTCGGCGTCGGGCGCATCGTCAACACGATCGACACCGCCAACGAGCAGCTCGGACGCGTGCTTGGCCGCGAAATCGACATCGCTGGCATCGTCATCAACGGGCACCGAACCAACGTCAAGACCGAAGAGGCCTTCGTGTCTGAGATCGAGGACTACGCCCGCGACGCGGAGATTCCAGTCCTTGGCCGCCCGCTTCCCAGACTCACCTTCATCCAACGAGCGAACGCTGCCGGGTACGGATTCGACGAGCTCACCGAAATTCGCGCGGTCGAGGTCGCCCGGTTCTTTGACGACATGCTCACGACCATCACGGGAAAGGACTGATCGACCATGGCGGACAAGTTGCCGGAGGGCCCCAAGCCCCCGAACCGCAGGAAGCGATCGGTGTTCAGCGACCTGAGCTCCGTTCCGCACGAAGCCCCATCGCCGGTCGCCGAGGTCGCCTCGGTCGAGGCCGCCAGCCCACAGAAGAGGGGGGCCGGCAAGAAGAAGGGCTGGGACCGCACCGGCCAGGTGTCGGTGGTCCTGGGAAAGGAGCGTCACGAGAGGCTCAAGGACGTGTGGGCTTCCAATGCTCGTGACTACGACGCCATCGCCGATCTCATTCGTGAGGCGATCGACGAAAAGCTCGACAGGTTGGAGAGGTAGAGCTTGTGGCGCACGTGCCACATGCGCCACCATTCGAACAAGTGCCCCTTGTGCCACAAGGGGCACTTTCTTTTGGCGACAAAAAGTAGGCCTAGAAATAGGCCTACCCGTGGCGTATAACCGAGACCATGCCAACTCGAGTCCTTGCGACCAATGAGATGAAGTCCAATCTCGCCGCGCACATCCGCCACGTGGCTGCTGATCCACGGCGCCGCGTGTTCGTCGGTGCGCATCGCAGGGCGGAGGCAGTTCTGGTGTCCACCTACTCGGAGGTGCCGGAACCGGAGCTGCACATGATGGCAGCGCTTTCCGGGCGAGCGCTCGGGTTCGAGCTGGCGTCGGCGAGGAGCGCTGGGCTAGCTCGGCCTGACGTGGGGGAGTACCGCCGACTGCTGGCGGTCCTGGCATCGCGGGGTCGACGACCGGACTGCGTGGGTCTCATCGCGGCTACCGTCAGAGCTGTCGCCGCGCAATCAGGTCTATCAGTCGATTGGGCCGTGCGCGAGGTGGGCGAGCTCATCGGCGACGCACTTGAGCCGGATCTGGACTGGGCAGATCTAGCCCTCGACGTTGAAGACAGCCTGGGGCGAACTGGCGGAATCGGGCAGGAGGGCAAAGCCCATGGATGAGAAGGAATCATCACGGTGCACGTCCCACAACAGGCATTTCCGGGGTCGTAGGGTGAAGCGAAACCGCAGCCGATCGTGGAGGCACCGTTGTCAGAACAGCCGGACCTATTCAGCTTTGGCGACGACGCCCCCGAAGGAGACAACCATGTCAGAGATGACGCGCAGAGCCGTTCAGGCGGCATGGGAGGAGCTCGGTCGGGACCGGGAGTACCCGACTCCAGAAGCGCTGGAGGCCGCGATTCAGGCGGAGGCCGAGAGGCTGGCGGAGATGATCGGAGACGAGACCGAACGGCTCAGGAGCATGGGGATCGCTCAGTTCCGGGCGGACAATCAGGGGAACTTCCCGCCCTACATGGAGACCGTGCAGATCGGCAACCGGGCACGAGCACAGGCCGAGGAAACGATCCTGTGGCAGGAACTGGGGGAAGAGGTGGAACTGGCAGCCGAAGAGGAGGACCAGGAGACCTTCGACGACCAGAGCTGGCGGACCAGCCCGGATCGGTGGCGGACGCACACCGACGTGGTGGGCGACCCGAGTCCCGAGATCGACGTGCAGACGGAGGACGTCTGGCCGGAGCAGACGATCCGCTTCCGAGTGATGGCGGCCTATTTGATGCAGACACGCTACGAGGACGGGCAACCAATACCGGAGACGCCGAACGATCCACTCAGAGCACTGTTTACGGACCTCGTCGAACGGGAGCTGAAGCGACGCGAAAGCGTCCTGTCCGAAGCAAGAGGACTGAGCCAGAACAACTCGACCTAGTCTTCGACGACACCGGAGCGGCGCCGGTCGACCCGGCAACGATCAACGTCCATTCTGAACCTCTGCCGGCGCCCGTGCGTCAATCGGAGGTGGCAGAAGAGCCGGCCAGCCTGGCATTAACCGGCGGCGGTGGGGGAGTGGTCGCCCCCGATGCCGACCAGCGGCCCGAACCCGTCGACTACGCGCCGCCCCGGGACGTCGTCGTCCCGTCCGGCAAGAAGGCCAGAGTCGAGGCGAACATCGCCGCCATTAGATTGCTCCAGACCCTCGACGCCGAGGATCGTTATGCGACCTCAGACGAACAGGCAATCATCGCGCAGTGGTCCGGCTGGGGCGCCGTGCCCGAAGTCTTCGATCCGCGTCGAGCCGATTTCGCCGACGAGCGTGCGGAACTCGAGTCGCTACTCAGCTCAGCCGAGTGGAACCGGGCGCGGCACACCATTCTCAACGCCCACTACACAGACCCGACTGTTGTCGCCGAAACGTGGAGTCTCCTACGACGAGCCGGATTCCAGGGCGGGCTCGTCCTCGAACCCGGCAGCGGCAGTGGAACCTTCATCGGTCACGCCCCGGCCGATGCACAGATGGTGGGCGTGGAGCTCGACACCCTCTCCGCTCGAGTCGCGGCGGCGCTATATCCCAGTGCCCAGGTGCGCAATGAATCGTTCGCCGACACCGCGGTACCCGACAATTCTTTCGTTGCCGCAATCGGAAACGTCCCATTCGGCGACATCAAGCTGTGGGACGACGCCCACAACAGGGGCCAGCACTCCATCCACAACCACTTCATCATCAAATCGCTGGACCTCACCGCCCCCGGCGGTTACGTCGCTCTGCTCACCAGTCGGTACACCGCCGACGCAGCGAGAGCCGACGCTCGCACCGCTATGGCCGATCGAGCTGACCTGATCGGCGCGGTTCGCCTTCCAACCGGCGCCTTCCGCCGGGTCGCAGGCACGGAAGTCGTCACCGATCTGCTGGTGTTCCGCGTCCGCGAACATGGGCAGGAACCTACTGAAACGACCCGCCAGTTCGTTCGCACCAATGACGTCACCGTGCGGACCGATCTCGCCGACGGGGACGCCCCACCGGCCCGACTCACCGTCAATCAGTACTTCCTCGACAACCCCCACCACATCCTCGGCACACTGACCGCTGGCCACGGCATGTATGGGCAGGACGAACTACGCGTCCTGGCTCGCAATGACACTCCGCTCGACAGGCAGATCGCTGACGTCCTCGGCCCCGTGATCGACGCTGCAGTTCTTGACGGTCGCGGCTTGCTCGCCAACCGGGATCTCGTCGTCTACGACTCCTCCCTGGCCACCGATCGGGGCCTCGTCGTTCCCGTCGAGAAGTTCGGCGAAGTCGCTAGCGACACACTGCGCTACAACAGCGATCACAACCTGATCGAGCGCTTCGACGGAACCGAGTGGGTCGACAGCAAGTGCCCCAGGAGCAGGCTCGCCGAGTGGCGTTCCATCCTTGAGCTGCGCGACACCGCGCTTTCCCTCGTACAGATCCAGCGAGACGGGGGAGACCCTGCCGATAAGGCCGCCCTGCGCGCCGCACTCAACGAGCATTACGACGCCTATGTGACCAAGTACGGGTTCCTCAACCGGTTCAGCTGGAAGCAGCCACCGGAAGTCACACAAGACGAGCACGACACCCGCCTCGAGGCCGCTCTAACCACCTGGCTCGACACCGAGGGGCCCATCTCCGGCGCCGAGAACATGCAGGACATCCCGGACGGTGTTCGGTCACGCCTGGACGAAGAAGCCTGGCAGCCCAAATCGGCGGCAACGAAGAGACAACCTCACCTGGCCGGCGCACTGCGCGCCGACCCTCATCTCCAGACCGTCCTAGCCCTCGAGCACTTCGACGAGGAACGGATGGTCGGCCGCAAAGCGGCCATGTTCACCGCCGACGTCCTCGAGCCGGCAACCCCCATCATCGCCGCAGAGACGATCCAGGATGCGCTGGCGGTGAGCATGGACGAAAGCGCCAGCGTCGACGTCGCGCGGATCGCTCAGCTCATGGACGTCGACGCTGGCACCGTCGAGCAACAGCTCCAGGCCGAGGCGCTGGCGTTCCGCTCCACTGAAGACCCCGGAACGTGGATCCCGCGCAGCCGCTACCTGGCCGGCAACGTGCGCGTAAAGCTCGCCGAGGCGAACGCCGCCGCAGCACGCGATGACCGATACCGCTCGAACGTGGCCGCCCTGCGCGAGGCCATCCCCGCCCGCATCGAGGACGGGATCCGCGCCCGGCTCGGAGTGACCTGGGTCAGCCCCGACGACTATGAACAGTTCATCGCGGACACCTTCCGCATCGACAAGGACTCCGTGACGGTCAGCTACGTCAACAACGAGTGGGTCATCGAGGGCAGCTCCTGGTACGACGGCTACCAGACCGACGCCCTCGCCTACGGTCTCGTGCCCCAGAAGGGCCGCTACTCTCGGTCCTACAACTTCGTGGGGACCGACCGCGAGCAAGCCCTGGCCAATCAGGGCGTCTCCCTCGGCCGCGACCGCTCGGGTAGCTTCGACCACTGGCAGGTTCTCGACTGCCTGATGAACTCTCGGCCCATCACGGTCAACCGCTCCAAGGAGTACAAGGAAGCCGTCCCCGGCGGAGACATCCACGCCGGCGCCACACGAGCGGCCAAGCAACGGGCCGAACGCCTCCAGCAGGCATTCGCCGACTGGGCGCTCAATGGCGATCCCGAGCGACGCGAACGCCTCCTCACCGAGTACAACTGGCGGTTCAACGCCACCGTCGCCCCCAGCTACGACGGCTCACACCGAACCTTCCCCGGGCTGGGAAAGACCTTCAATCCCTACCCCTACCAGCGGAACGCCGTCGAGCGCATCGTCAACGAACCGACCGTGTTGCTCAACCACGTCGTCGGTGCTGGCAAGACCGGCACCATGCTGATGGGAGCGATGGAGCTGCGGCGTCTAGGACTAGTCCGCCAGCCGTGGATCGTGGTGCCCAACCACATCGTGGACCAGGTCGCCCGTGAGGCCGCTCAGTGGTACCCGGCCGCCAACGTCCTGTCCGGTGCCGGCCGCACCACCGCAGAAGGCCGACAAAAGCTCGTCGCCCAGTCCGCAGCGCAGGACTGGGACATCGTGATCGTCCCGCTTTCGGCGTTCACCCGCATGAAGACCTCGGCTCAAACCCGCGCCAGCTTCATCAGTAACCAGATCGACGCCATGCGCTCGGCACTCCTCGAGGCCAAGGACGGCAACCAGAGCGCGGCGACGATGAAGCAGATCGAGAACGCGATAGCCAAGGCGCAGATCAATCTCGACAAGGCGATGGACGCCACCCGCAAAGACGAAGGCCTGACCTTCGAGCAATCGGGCTGCGACTACTTGTTCATCGACGAAGCCCACCTTTACAAGAATCTCGCCCGCACCTCCGGCGTGCAGGAACTGAGCCACCCGGGGTCCGATCAGGCGATGGACCTCAAGCTCAAGCTCGACTACCTGCGCGATCGCAAACGGCAAGAAGCCTCAGCGGCAGGCGTTCCCGACGATGCGTACGTCGAGCGGGTCGCCTGTTTCGCGACCGGAACTCCGGTCGCGAACTCCCTCGCCGAGCTCTTCGTCATGCAGACCTACCTCCGCCCCGACCTGCTTGAACACGCAGGAGTCGACAGCATTGACGCGTGGGGCCAGAACTTCACCGACACCACAGAGACTGTCGAACTCAACGCGTCGGGCACGAAGCTGCGCTCGGTCACCCGAGTCGGCCAGTTCGCCAACGTCGGTGACCTGGTCGGCATGGTCAGCCAGTTCACCGACGCCGTCACCCGCGATCAGGTGCCGGTGAATCTGCCCGCAAAGCGCTCCGGAAGCAACATCGTCGTGGACTTCGAGCCCAGCCAGGAGGTCAAGGACTTCATCCAGGATCTTGGCCACCGCGCGGACACTCTCGACCCCCGCCGGATGGATCTCGACAACGCCCTCAAGATCGCCAACGACGGCCGCAACGTCTCCCTCGACCCGCGCAGCGCCCACCTGGCCCCGCCCTCCGAGGGGGGCCGGGCACGCGAGGTCGCCACCCGCATCCTGGCCGAGTGGGAGTCGACCCGAGACCGCGCCTACCTCGACGACTTCGGGGAGCCTTCCGACGTCCGCGGCGGCCTGCAGATCGTGTTCTGTGATCGGTCCGTGCCCAAAAATGATGGGCGCTGGAACATCTACGCCGCCATCAAGGCCGAGCTGGTCGCCGGCGGGATGCCGGCCGAGCAGATCGCCTTCGTGCACGATCATCCCAAGCCCGAAGACAAAGCCGCGCTCTACAAGGCCTGCCGCGCCGGCCGAATCAGCGTGCTCATGGGTTCCACGGAGAAAATGGGCACCGGCACGAACGTGCAGACACGAGCGGTCGCCCTTCACCACGTCGATGTGCCGTGGCGACCCGCCGACCTCGAACAGCGCGAGGGCCGCATCATTCGACAGGGCAACCAGAACCCAGAGGTAGCCGTCTACAACTATGTCGCCACCGCGACCTACGACACCGCGATGTGGCAGACACTCAACCGCAAGGCCGCATTCCTCGAGCAGCTCTACGCCGCGGATCGCTCCATCCGCAGCATCGAGGACCTATCGGCCGACAACTTGGCCGAGTCGACCGCCCTGGTCAAGGCCATCGCCACCGGCGATGACCGATACCTGCGGCGAGTGGAACTCGAGCGAGACATAGAAGCACTCGACGCACGACGCGAGAGCCACCTGTCAGAGGTCAGATCCCGCCGCGAGGAGATCGCGGCGCTGACTCGCTCCATCCCTAACGAGGAAAAGCGACTCGAGCAGCTCGCCACCGTCGCCCCGGAACTTAAGGCCTGGGCCGAGAAGGAGACCAAGGATTACACCATCGGCCGCACGTCGTTCAGCGTCCGAAAGGACGCCTCGGATCGTCTGCTGGAGGCGCTTCGTGAGGCGTACGTTCAACTGCGCGGAGCAGGCCCCAATGAATCCGCACACGTCGCCACGTTCGCAGGGGTGCCGCTACACGTCACCCGCGTGATGGAACACGACATGGTCATCCTTCGCTTCGGCGACCTCCCACTGACCGGCGTGAGCATCACTCAAGAGCAGCTCTGGCCACAACGGGACGACTCCCGATTCGGAGTCTGGGGCGCAGGCAGCACCGAGGCGCTGGACGTGGAGGCCGACGAAGCGAAGTCCAGCCGAGCTGCGATGGCCAACGGCGTGATGACTCGCATCGAGAACGCGATCGGCAGGGCGCCTGGCCAGGTCGACGCCGCTAGAGCTGAGCTCGACACCGACCGAAAGCGGCTCGACGAACTGCACAACACCCCAGAGGAGCCCTTCCCGGACGCCGCGAAACTCCAGCTGATGAAGACCGAGCTAGCCAGTATCAACGACGACCTCGCCGCATACGAGAACTCCGACGCCGCCCAGCTGGCCCAGACAGAACTGGACCAGCGACTCGCGGCCAAGGGCCGCAGTCCCGGCTGGTCACTGATGCTCAACCCGACTCCGGCACTGGTGGAAGAACTCGGCTTCGACACCGCGGACGAGGTGCGCGAGATGATGCGCCAGCGCGAGATCGAAGCCCTGGAAGCGTGGGCGTCGCTGCCGGGCGCAACCCAGAACACCGCCCCGACTCGGGCCGTGGACTACGACGACCTGCGCGGCAAAATCATGGATCACGCCGACGCCATCGAACGGGCGGCCGAGGAAAGCGATCTGGCCCTGGACTCGGCGATGGACAACTATCGCCGCTTCGCCGAAGACCTGATCCGACAGGGCGGACCAGCCCAGGACATCGGCCGGCGGCTCATCGACGTAGGAGATCAGATCGGCGAAACGGGAAACCCCCGGCCGCTCGACGACCTCACCCGCGACCTCAAACCACGCAGTGCCGGCGCCGAGCAGGCCCCCGTCGACAATGACTTCACGACCTCCTACCTCGAGCACCGCGCCCAAGCCCCGGATCTCGACCCGCTATCGGAATGGCAGAACCCAAGCTCGCCCAGCGGGCCGGAGCTCGGACACGACCCTGACGCCTAAGCCGCCCCGCCGGGTGGAGTAGCTAGTTGGTGGGGGTCCCTTTCCCTGCTCCCGCCAGTCTTGGTGCTCCGCTGCCGGCGTCAAGGTCGGCACCCTTCGGGTGCGCCGGCTCCACCGACAAGCCCCGGACG
The DNA here is from genome assembly GCF_017168155.1 of Dietzia sp. KRD202. Classification (NCBI taxonomy): domain Bacteria; kingdom Bacillati; phylum Actinomycetota; class Actinomycetes; order Mycobacteriales; family Dietziaceae; genus Dietzia; species Dietzia sp. KRD202. Next base: position 32,415 of record NZ_JABFAN010000016.1, read on the forward strand.
CGCTCGCTGCGCTCGCTTATTTCGCCCGGACCTTCTCGGCTCCGCCGCCGTGCCCTCTCTTGACCCCGTCCGCTCCACACCAATCGGGCCGGTATCAGGGAAAGGGGCACCATGCGTGGAGGTCACTGCCGGTCCCGGCGACCGGAAAAAGCCCAGGCCAAACCCGCGAAACCCCTTGTGGCACTAGTGGCACTAGTGCTACTATGGAGACATACCGAGAGGGCAACACCGCCCCCGGAAACCCCAGGAGGACACCATGACCGCCAAGCCCGGCACCCTGCTCGACGCCTTCACTCTGGAGACCGATCGCGGCCCGATCGAGGCGGAGATCCGCCTCATGCACGCAGAGGACGGCACCGAGATGCTGTGGCACTACGAGAACGATCACCTCGGCTTCGTGCACCCCGCCCGCCGCTGCGCCCGGTGCAACGAGATCATCACCGCCGCTGCCGCCGGAGGCTGCTGCATCGCCTGCGTCGACGGCCTCGTCATCGGCCACGACTAGACCCCGCTACCGGCCCGCCCCGCGGGCCGGTAGTCCGGCCACCACTCACCACCCCGAGAGGGCACCACGCCCCCGGAAACCCCAGGAGGACACCATGACCACGAACCACGCGCCCGCCACGGTCCGAGCCCTGCCCCGCACAGAACCGGCAACAGCCCCCGCGCCTGCACACCCGATCACTCGCAACGGGCTGCTCGAACCCGCCGAAGGCCAGGTCCAGGCCGCGTACGACGAACTCGCCCGCCACCACGTCGACACGCTCACCGCCCGCGAATGGCTCACCGACCTCGTCGCCAACGTCGGCGTCCGCCGCATGGAAGCCGAGGCCGCAGCCACGCCCGCAGCGCCGAAGCCCGAGCCGATCGGCGACGACGGATTCACCCCGACCCGCCAGGAATGGGCAGAACTGCACCGGATGCTCACCATTGCCCTGGCCATCGTCAACGGTCGCCGAGGCCGCCTACGCGACCTATTCGACACCCAACTCGCCACCGCCGCCGGACGCGCCAGCATCAACGTCGCCGCCGAGCGAGTCGCCGCCGCGCGACTAGCCTCCACCGTGACCATCCGCCGACAGCAGGCCCAGGCGATCCGCGAGCCCAAGCGGACCGTCTTCTACGTCCCCGCCATCATCACCTGGGATACCCGTTACCGCGCCCTGGCTGCCACCATCGTCCGTGACAGCCACGGCCACTACCGATTCACCGGGTTCACCATCCTGTGAGCCCCAGAGTCAGCCGAGAGGCCCGCCCCAAGGGGCGGGCCTCTCCGGTATTCCACATCCCCCAACCATCCACAGACGACCCCAGCCGAGCGCCCCGAGAACACCCGGCCCCGCCACCAGCCTGGCAGCCTCAACGCCATGACCGACCCTCTGCATGGCACCCTCGCCGACGTCACGGCCCGCGCACTACGCCTAGCCCGAGCAGGCGACCACCGAGCACGACCCGCACGAATCAACGGCAACACCGCCATCCTGACCCCACACCGCACCGAAAGCGGCCACCTCGACACCGCCGACCTCGCCGCCCAGGCCTACGCCCTCGCCCTCGGACTGTCCTCCGACGACGGCCACTACACCGACGGCTACTTCACCGCCGACGGCCTCGGACACTACGTACCGGCACCAGACAGCGACGATCAACCGCACCCGCAAGACAGCGAAAAACACCATGTACCCGGCCTGAAGCGGTGGTTCTAGCCCCAGCTCCCGCGTGCAACACCGCCCAGCTCCTACCGCACCTCCATCCCAACCCCGCACCCAATCACCACTCCCAGTGGGGCAGCCCGGTGAACAGCCCTCTTTCCCTGCCACGCCGATGATTGGTGCTCCACTCCCGGCGTCAAGGTCGGCACCCTCCGGGTGCGCCGGCTCCACCGACAAGCCCCGGACGCGCTCGCTGCGCTCGCTTATTTCGCCCGGACCTTCTCGCCTCCGCCGCCGTTCCCTCTCTTGACCCCGTCCGCTCCACACCATTTTCGGCAGGTGTCAGGGAAAGGGGGACCATGCGCGATCGGCACTACGCCGACGGCGAGATCGCCAATAACCCCAGGCCAAACCCGCTAAACCCCTTGTGCCACTAGTGGCGCTAGTGCTACTATGGAGGCATACCGAGAGGGCAACACCGCCCCCGGAAACCCCAGGAGGACACCATGAGCATCGTCGTCTACACCAGGCCGGCCTGCGTCCAGTGCGACAGCACCATCCGCGCCCTCGATGCCGCCGGCATCGTCTACACCACCGTCGACCTCACCACCGACCACGACGCCCGCGACTACGTGATGAACACCCTCGGCTACAGCTCCGCACCGATCATTGAGGTCGACGGCGACGACCACTGGTCCGGATTCCGCCCCGACCGCATCAAGGCCCTGGCGTCCGCACACCCCCGCTGCCCCGAGCGCACCCAGTTCCTCGTCGACGTGCTCAGCACCGCCGTCGAGACCGGCATCAGCTACTGGGCCGAGACGATCCACGTCGAGAACCACACCGGGACCACCCCCGAGGGAGACAACCTCGATCCGCTCGGCTCCGGCGGCGACTGCTACGCCGCCCTCATCCGCGAGGGCGAGACCGGGACCGAATACAAGGTCACTCTCGAGACCATCGCACGCGGCGCCACCAAGCTCGCCGCGACCAGCATCAACAACGACCTGGTCAACGACTTCCGCGAGGCCAACCGCACCAACGGCCACCGGGGCGACATCGACGCCGCCAACGCCGACATGGCCCTGCAAATGGGCGTCTTCGGCGACGTCATCTACGGCTGACGCTCCCCAGCCAACAGCCGCCCGCCCATCGCCGAGAGGCAGACGGGCACCCAGGAAGGACACCCGGAATGCACGCTCTCGACCACACCGACCTGCACTACCTCCGCAGGACCATGTCCCTGCACGGCCTCGGCCGACTCGCCGCCTCCCCCGAGACCCAGATCCCGCACATCGTCGCCAGCCAGTCCTCCGGATACGGCTCAGATCTCGCCTTCGAGTACCGCGCCAAGGGGCTATCCGTCTGGACCGGGCGAACGCTTCCCTCCACCGCGGCCCCAGACCGCCACATCACCTGGAACCAGATCCGCCGCCACATCAGCCGCTACACCACCGACGAGTTCATCACCGCGTTTCGCAAGACCGACAAAGCATGGTGCCATGCCAAGGCCGGCGACCAGACCCCCGGCGTCCTACACCAGACCACCGACAGCGAACGCGACCAGATCGCCGACCTGGAGGCACAGCTGCGACTCCTGGCCGCTCCCATCTGGGAACCCGCCACCACGATCGAAGCCGAACCCCAACAGCTCGACCTCTTCGCATAACCACCAGCACCCACCCCGCACAGGCAGGACAGACAATGGCCACCATGACCGCCGAGGACCCGCAGGCCACCGCCGACCCGGTCGACGTCGACGACCTCGCCGCCACCGACGACGCCCCCACCGTCCCCGAGCTCGACCCCGAAGCCGCCCTGCTCTGCGCCCTGCTGCACACCACCGACACCACCGAGGCCCGCCACATCACCGCGCACCTCCTCGAGTCCGACTTCCTCAACACCCGCTACGGCCAGCTGTACGCCGTCATCGCCGAGCTGATCGCCGCAGACGAGCCCCACCACCCGACCCGCGTCCTGGCCGCCCTGACCAGCGCCGGACGCATGGCCGGCCACCACGGCCGACTCCTGGCCGACGCCCTCCAGACCGTCACCCTGCTCGGAACCCCCGCCGTCGGGCTGACCACCCTCGCCGCCGACGTCCTCGACGCCGCCTACCGCCGCCGCTTCGCCGCCACCGCCCACACCCTCACCCGCGCCAGCGCCGAGGCCCCCACCGCCGACCTGTTCGAGATTCTCCTCGCCCAAGGCCGCGCCATGCGCACCGAGACCCGCCGCCGCGCCTCACTCACCGCAGGCCCGACCGCCGCCCAATAGCAGTCGGCGACCGACACCACCCAGAAGGGAAGACCAGATGCCCGTGCAGGCCCAGCTCGAGTGCCAGGTGAGCGACGCCCTGGCAGCACTCGGAGCCACGATCGACCCCGGCACCGTCTCCGACGCCGTCGACCTCTACCTATGCAAACACGAGCGGTCGACCGGCCAGCCCGTCGACCGGGACGCCATCGGTGCGACCGTCTCCGCCGAGACGATCGAGGCTGCGACCTCATGGCTGCTGACCCTCGACGCGCCGCCCCAGTCGCACCCGGCAGGGGCGACACCCGTACAGCTCTAACGCCAGGCACGATGACGACCATGTACCTCATCGGGACCGGGCCGAGCGAGCTGCACGCCCACATCGACCTCGACCGCCGCAGGCGCGCCCTCGACGGGGCCGAGGCATCCGTGGTGTCGACCGCCCACGAGGGCGGGCACTGGTCGGTCGTCGCCGAGATCCGACCCGACACAGCGGGGGAGGGGCCATGACACCAGACGAGGCCCGCTCACTCGGCCGCGCCATCCGCGCCGTCCGCCTCGAGCGCGGACTGTCCCAGCTCAAGCTCGCCGTCGCCGTCGGCGTGAAATCCCCCTGGATCAGCGCCTGGGAGCGCGGACAATCCAAGCCCACCGCCCACGGCCCGGCCGCGACGCCCAGCGCACTCAGCAAAGACCAGCTCGCAGCACTCGCCGACGCCCTGGACTGCACCGTCGGCGACATCGCCGACCGGGCGGCGCTGTCGGCCAGCACCCGCCTCATGTTCGGACTCGAGCCACTCGGCGCGGCTCGCACCGTGATTGGTGGCCAGGAGTACGACCTCACCGACGCCGAGGCCGACAAAGCAGCCGCGTTCGTCGCAGGTCTCATCGCCGCCCGCGACCTGCACTGACCGCCGGTGTCGGAGGCCCCGGCTACGGTGCCGGCGTGGACGAGCTGGTGGACCGAATCCGACACGCGGCCGACCAGACAGGCGAGGCGCACTTCCTCGAGCTGCTGCGCTGGCACCGCGTCGTCGCCGGCCTCGGCGAACCCGACTGGGGCGCCCGCGGCGCCTACCGGATCGCCATAGCACATGTCGGAGTTATAGCACTCGATGATCCCTCCTACTTCCTCGTCCTGGCGGCGCGGAGCCCGTTGAGGATCACTATCACCTCGGCGATCTCGTGCACGAGCACCACCGCTGCGAGGCCGAGTACGCCGAACAGGGCCAGCGGCAGCAGCGCGGTAATGATCAGCAGGGACAGGATGATGTTCTGGTTGATGATGTGCCTGCCGCGGCGGGCGTGGTCGAACGCGCGCGGGAGGAGTCGCAGGTCGTGGCCGGTGAAGGCGACGTCGGCGGACTCGATCGCGGCGTCGGAGCCGGTCGCGCCCATGGCGATGCCGATGTCCGCGGCGGCCAGGGCGGGGGCGTCGTTGATGCCGTCGCCGATCATCGCGACCGAGCCGTGCCTGCTCAGCTCGCTGATGGCGGCGGCCTTGTCCTCGGGACGCAGCTCCGCGCGCACGTTTTCGATCCCTGCCTGCGCGGCCAGCGCGCGGGCGGTGCGGGCGTTGTCGCCGGTGAGCATGGTCACCCCGACGCCCTGGGCCGCGAGGGTGCGCACGACCTCGGGAACCTCGGGGCGCAGCTCGTCACGGACCCCGATCGCGGCGACCGGGACCCCGTCGCGGTGCACGATCACGACGGTCATGCCCTGCTCCTCCAGTCCCGCGACCTGGTCCTTAAGCGTCCCCGCGTCCAGCCAGCGAGGGCTGCCGACGGTGACCCGGGCCCCGTCGAGGGTGCCTTCGATGCCGTGCCCGGCCTGCTCGGTGACCTCCAGGGCGGCGGGAGCTCCGGGCGAGGCGGCGGTGATCGCGGCGGCCAGCGGGTGGGTGCTGTGCTGCTCCAGCGACGCCGCCCACGCCAACGCCTGCGCCTCGTCCACGCCGTCCGTGGTGAGCACGGCGGTGACGGCGGGCTCGTTGCGGGTGAGGGTGCCGGTCTTGTCGACGGCGACGTGGCGGATCACGCCGAACCGTTCGAAGACCGCGCCGGACTTGATGATCACGCCGAATCTGCTCGCCGAGCCGATCGCGGCGACGACGGTCAGCGGGACCGAGATCGCCAGCGCGCACGGCGACGCGGCGACGAGCACCACGAGGGCGCGGGTGATCCACAGCTCGGGGTCGCCCAGCAGCGAGCCGATGACCGCGACAAGAGCGGCGAGGATCAGCACGCCAGGCACGAGCGGCCGGGCGATGCGGTCGGCCAGGCGGGCGCGGTCGCCCTTCTCGGCCTGCGCCTGCTCGACCAGCTCCACGATCGTGGTCAGCGAGTTGTCCGTGCCCGCCGCGGTCGTCTCGACCTCCAGGGCACCGGCGGTGTTGATCGCCCCGGCCGACACCGCGTCGCCGGGCTCGACCTCGACCGGGATCGACTCGCCGGTGATCGCGGAGGTGTCCAGGCTCGACCGGCCCGTGCGGACGATGCCGTCGGTCGCGATCCGCTCACCGGGGCGCACCAGCATGAGCAGCCCGACCTGGAGGTCCTTCGCGGCGACCTCCGCGGGCGCGCCGTCCCGCCGGATGGTCGCGGTCTCCGGGACGAGCTTGAGGAGAGCCCTCAGCCCGCCGCGGGCGCGGTCCATGGCCTTGTCCTCCAGCGCTTCGGCGATGGAGTACAGGAACGCCAAGGCGGCGGCCTCCTCGACGTAGCCGAGAATCACCGCGCCGACCGCGCTGATCGTCATCAGCAGGCCGATGCCCAGCTTGCCCTTGAACAGCTTGCGGATCGCGCCGGGCGTGAACGTCGACGCGCCCAGCAGCAGGCCGATCCAGAACGCCACCAGCGCCGGGACCTCTGCCCCTGTCCATTCCAGGACCAGGCCCGTGCCGAAGGCGACGCCGGAGAGCACCGGGACCATGATCCCGCGGTCACGCCACCACGGACGCTCCCGCTCCTCCTCGGCCTCCTCGCCGACCCGGGTCTCCGGCTCGTCGCAGCCGCACGCCGCGCTCACGCGCCCGCTCCCGTCCCGCAGCAGCCCGGCACAGTGCACTCGGCGTCCACGCACGGCGCGTGCTCGTCCACGGCCAGCATCACGTCCACCAGCGCCGTGAGCGCCGCCGCGAGGTGCGGGTCGGCGATCTCGTAGCGCGTCTGCCGACCCTCGGGCTCGGCGACCACGATCCCGCAGTCGCGCAGGCACGTCAGGTGGTTCGACACGTTCGAGCGCGTCAGCTCCAGCTCGCGCGAGAGCACGGCCGGGTAGCTCGGCCCGTCCAGCAGGGTCATCAGGATCCGGGAGCGCGTCGGGTCCGCCATGGCCCGGCCCAGCCGGTTCATGACGTCGAGGCGAGAAGCAATAGTCAGCATGCACTGAACTATACAGTAGTGGCTGACCTATTGTCACTCTGGGGAGTTCTGCCGCACGCGCTCCGCGCGCTTGCCCTCGGGAGCTGGGGTCACCTCCGCCAGCGGGGCCATGACGGCATCCCGCGGCCCTTCCACGTCTCCGCGAGGCCGACGACCCAGCGGGCGGAGGCGAAGAGGGCCCGATCGTCACGGAGTGGCGAATCCGCAGCGCTCGCCGGCCATCGCCGACGGCCCTCAGGCGACTACAAATCGCGGGGGCGTTCGGCAAGCTCAATGAGCCCTGGATCGTGGCGGTCCAGGGTGCGCACGTTGTTGACCGCCCGGGACACCGGACGGGTCCGCAGGGTCGACGCGACCGTGCGGGACTCGACGTCGAGCAGGTCGAGCAGATCGCCGGCCTGGTCCTTGTTGATCTTCTCCGGGTCCAGCCAGGTATCCCACGCGGCCGGGGTGAGAAAGACCGGCATCCGGTCGTGGACCTCGCCGGCCGCATCCTCCCCAGTGCGGGTGATGATCGTGAACGTCGTCCGCCACTCGGTGTCCTCGCCCTCCCGGTGGAACGCGAGCAGGCCAGCAGCGAGCAGGAGCTCGTCGTCCGGGCCGTGGACGTAGCTCGGGTTCTTGACCGTCTTGCCAGCCTCGACGGCTTCCTGCCACTCGAAATACCCGGTCATCGGCACAAGGGCACGTGCCGAGGCGAATGAAGAGCGGAACATCCCGTTCGTCACCACACCCTCGAGGCGAGCGTTGATAGGCCGCGGACCCCGCTCTTTCGCCCACGACGGACGCAGCCCCCACGTGGGCAAGAACGTCTCACGCACCCGCTGATCGTCGGCCAGGCGATCCCGCACCACCGGAGCCCGCGTGCGAGGGGCCACCGAATAGGCCGGCGACCACTCAAAACCCGGTTCAACGCCGTCCAGCGCGAGGACGTCGACCAGATCTGCGCCGGATACGGCTACCGAGTACCGACCACACATGCGGGAGACAGTAGCAAGCGAGAGCGAGATCGGACGCTGACCTGCACAATTGACGGAACGCGACTTATCGGCGCTTTGGACCTGGCGGCGGTTAGCTACAAGGAGCGCGGAAACGAGACCGGCCAGGGGTTAACGCCTGTCGTCGGTTGCCTCAGCCATTCGCTCCGATCACCTGCGAACGGTCAAATAAGAGGGTGGCATCCCCGTTGGCCCCAGTTGAGCTGCCCGAAGTCGGTCGGGACGAGTCGCTTTCCGGTGAAGTTGGCGTTGAGTTCGGGATCAAGGACGCCGTCGAACTCCCACACGACTTGACTCTTGCCATCCGCCGGGTCGAGGGCAACCCAGCTATGGGCCCGGTACACCGCACGAACGACATCATGAGCCACGACGAAGATCGGCAAATCAGGGGTGGACCGGAGGTCAGCCCTAACTGACCAGGCGCGGCGGGCTGCCTCATAGATCGTATCCGGGTCGTCGGTGGCGCCGGCGCCATTGACCTTGAGGACGAGACTGGGTCTCGGCAGCTCCGGAGCTGGCTCAGCGCCAAGCTGAAGTGCGATCTCCTCGGCTCGGGTGTCGGGGTGGTTGAACCCGGTAAAGGCGGGATCCCGGCAGCGGCCTATCTGCCGTCGATGTCGGAGTACGCGATCTGGCGCAGGCCGTGCCAGGCCGATGTCGTAGTGCTTCATGTGGACGCCGGGATAAGCGTTGCAATCAGTGGCCAGAAGCCGTGGTCACCGGCGAGTAGGCGTTCTCCCGCAAGACCGCCAGCTCGCCAGCACGTGGCGTGTCTGAGCCGGCCGCCGCCGGCGGCGAAGAAGCCCGGGACGAGCGGATAACGTGCAGGGCTGCGCACGGTGGGCAACAGACGGGCTGCGAGCCTCGGTGCCGCCGGTTACTCCAGCGTCCGACCGGCGCCGTCCGTCAACCGAGCACCGACCCTAGGTCAGGCCTGGCGTGGCCGGGTCACGATGTGGAGGACGCGGACGGTCTCGTCGCCCACGGCTTCCCACTTGGAGCGGATGCGGGCGGGGTAGAAAATCGTGTCTCGCGGCTTCAGGCGATGGATGGTGTCGCCCTCGATGATGACGTTGAGCTGTCCCTCGATGAGGTAGGTGGCCGCTGGTGAGGGGTAGTCGAACCACTCATTGTTGTTCTGGTCCTTGGTGAACTCCATCTCGGAGATCTCGAAGGAGTGCTGTTCGGAGCCGCCGACCAATCGAACCGGGACACTGGACTGCTCAGTGCCGGCGACGATGCGGCCCTCCTCGGCTCGGATGACGGTCGCGCCAGGCTGCGGGGCGACGGCTGGGAGGAGGTCGCCGGGGGTGATGTTCAGGGCGGTGGCGATCCGGTAGAGGCTCAGCATGGAGGGTGAGGCGTTGCCGCTCTCGATCTTGCTGAGGAAGGGCTGCTTCATGCCGGCGGCGTCGGCGAGCTCGCGCATCAGGAGACCGCGCTCGGTTCGCCAGTACTTCACGCGCTCGCCGACGGCCTGAGCAACGGCGTCGGAGACGGCTTCCTCGGATTCCATGAGAACGAACTCCCGGGCTCGGGCGGGGACGACGGGCGACGGTGCCTGCAACATCGACTTCTCTCTACGGACTGCGGTGCCCAGCGGGCGTCAGAAGTCTACCGACCTGTCTCACTGCCACGGTGCGCGCGAGGGCTCTGGCGTCGTTGACAGAGGCCTCGCCCGCACCGTGGGCTGACTCAGGCGGACTTGTTGATCCGGAAGACGTTCTTCTCGGGGTCGAGCAGCACCGCCTGCCAGGCGTCGTAGTAGGTCCGGAAAGGTTCCTTGCGGTAGGTCGCGCCCGCTGCGACGGCGGCTGCGGCGAGGGTGTCGACGGCCTCCTCGGAGTCGACCTCGAAGGTCCAGAACGACGGCGCGGAGGCCGACAGGTCGCTCTCGGGCAGGTTGAGCAGCTCGTAGGCGACGGGGGTGTTGAAGCCGAGGATGGTTCCTCCGAGCTGGAGGGCCCGGAAGTAGTCGCCCTCGAGGTAGGTGACGTGGTCCAGGCCGAAGAGCTCGGCGTAGAAGTTGGAGACCTCGTCGACGTCTTGGCAGACCAGGGTCACGAACGAGAGCGCGACACCGGCCTTGGTGTCGGGGTTGGCGTCGGGGACTGTCTCGGTGTTCACGTCGGTGCTCACTTCACGGTCGCCTGGATGGCGCGCTGACGCAGGTACTCCCCGGCCAGGACGGCGTCGTAAGTGGTGCCGCTGCCGATCGGGGCGGGCATCGTCTCAACGATGGCGTCGACGTTGGCGTCGCAGAACTGGATCAAGGAGATCAGCTCCTCGGCCGGCCGAGACTCCTGCGGTGGCAGGACGCGGTGGCGGGTGGAGCGCCACCGGTCGCCGGTCCAGCGGGCGAGGAGGTCGCCGATGTTGACCAGCAGGGTTCCCTCGACGAAGGGCGCGTCGAGCCACTCGCCGTCGTCGCTGAGCTGGACCTGGAAGCCGCCGTAGCCGGGCTGGCGGTCCAGGAGGGTGAAGATGCTCCAGTCGGTGTGCGCGCCGACGCGGAACTGGCCGGGCTTGGGGACGCCGGTCTCCTCCAGGGAGGGGTAGCGGTTGATGTTGAGGGTCCGGGTGCCGTTGGCGCAGCGCTCGATGAACCACTCGCGGCCGAGCCCGAGGGCCTCGCCGCACATGCGAAGCAGCTCGTCGTAGAGCCCGTACATGGCCTCCATGTAGGTGGTGGCGAGGAGCTCGAGCTCGGGCACCTCGTCGGGCCACACGTTCGGGGCGAAGGCGGTGCTGTCGAGAGTGGGGTTGCCCGTGGCGTACGGGCGGCCCATCGTCAGGCTCTCCTTCATGTCGGGGGTGGCCTTGTCAGCCTCCTCGCCGGCGAAGGAGTTCGCCTCCTTCCCGCTGGGCAGCCAGCCGCGGCCACCGACGGTGGTCTCATAGCGAGCCTTGGTCTCTCGCGGCAGGGAGAAGAAGGCCTTGGCGGCGCTGCGGAGGTCGGCCGCGAGCTGCGGGTCGACGTCGTGGTTGGCGAGCATGAGGAAGCCGGAGTCACGCAGGGCCTGGTCGACCTTCGCGGCGGCGGCGGCCTGGACGCCGGCGTCGCCGGTGCGCCAGTCGGCGAGGTCGATCAGGGGGATGACGTCGGTCAGTGTGTTCGACATGGGCTGGGTCTCTTTCCGGGTGGGCGTGGGCTGGGTTCAGGCGTTCTGGGCGGCGAGGACGCGGGCGGCCTCGCGGACGGCGGCGGTGTTGGCCTTGCCGTACTGGGAGCCGTTGAGCTTGGCGGCGATGTGGTCCTTGACCAGGATGGGCTCGTAGGCCAGTCCGCCGTCGGCGTCGAGACGGCTGGGCAGGGTGGAGATGGTGGCGTCGATGTTGCCGTCGTGGAAGAAGGCCACCGACCGGCGGCGCTGGATGGTGCCGTCGATGACCGGGGGCTTCACGCGGTGCAGGGTGGAGAGCCACTGGTCGTTGGTGAGGCGGGCGGTGAGGTCGCCGAGGTTGACCAGGAGCGCTCCCTCGATGGGCTGGACGTCGTGCCAGGTGCCGTCCTTGGCGAGGACCTGGAGGCCGGCGACCTGGTCGGCCCACAGCACAGTGACGATTCCGAAGTCGGTGTGCTCGCCCATCCCGGTCAGGTCGCCGTCCAGGGAGACGTCGGTGCCCTCGGGGAGGGCGTAGTTGTTCATCCGGAGCACGTCGACGGAGTGGTCGGTGAGGTAGTCGAAGAAGCCGGAGTCCTCGCCCAGGGCGTCGGCGAAGATGGTGGTGAGCGTGCGCGCGACGCGTGCGGCGTGGTCGTAGTAGGCCTCGACCTTGGTGCGGAACCCGTCGACGTTGGGCCAGGTGTTGACGCCGTAGTCGTCGTCGGAAAGGTCGAGGCGGTCGAACCAGCCGGCCTCGGCGCCGACGTTGAAGGCCTCGAAGAAGTCGTTCATGCGGGTCGCGGACTCGACTCCCAGGCTGAGGCTGAGCGACTCGCTCTTGGGCGGGCTGTAGCCACGGTTGCCCGGCACGACGTAGTCCTTCTTCTCCTCCAGGGGGAGGACGAAGAAGTCGTCGACCGCCTCCTTGAGGCCGGTGACGACGGAGTCGGGGACCTGGTGGCCGAGGATCTGGATGAATCCCACGGCGGCGCAGGCCTTGTCCATGGCGCGGGCGACGGCGGCACGCTCTTCGGCGGTGCCGGCGCTGGTGTAGGCCGAGATGTCCACGACGGGGACCTCGAAGGCGGGGGTGTTCATGTGCTCCTCCATTTCAGTTCGGTAGTCGCAAGTCTTGTCGGAATGTGTATTCATCAAGGGAATGTAGAGTTACGTTTCTGTGACACCGGACGTCGTCTCTTCGGCGCGTGTCTGGCTCAACTGGCTGCGTAGGTGCGACGCAGCATTTCGGCGAGGTGGTCGCCGGTCGTGATGCCCGGGCCGGGCTGCTCGTTCTCGTCGAGGACCGTAGGGACTGCGGTGACGACGTAGTCGTAGTCGAGGTCGAAGAACGTCGGCACCGAGTATCGGCGGACACCGGTGGTGTTGAGCACGCGGTGGGTGTTGGACAGGTAGAGCCCGTTGGTGAGCTTCGGGACGAGGTCACCGAGGTTGACCACGAAGGTGCCGGGGATGTGTGGGGCCCGGACCCACTCGCCATCGGCGTTGAGGACCTCCAGTCCGCCGACCTCGTCCTGGTACAACATGGTGATCAGGCCCCAGTCGGTGTGAGCGCCGGCGCCGAGCTCGTTCCCCTCGCCGACGCCGTCCTGCGGGGGGTAGTGCAGCAGGCGGGTGGTGATGACGTGGTCCTGGAAGCCTTCGTCGAAGTAGTCCTCGTCGAGCTCGAGGGACAGCGCAACCAAACGGACCAGGTGCTGCCCGAGGACCGCCATGCGGTCGCGGTAGGCCTCAAGCGTGGCACGGAGCTCTGGCATGGCCGAGGGCCAAAGGTTCGGACCGTGGTTGACCAGACCCCGCTGGACCTTGGGGTGTTCCGCCGGGAGGTCCCGTCCGATCTGGAAGCCTTCCTTATTGTCGGGCCGGGAGCCGGCGTCCGTTCCTTTGGGGTACAGCCCACGAAACGGCGGTGGCCGATCATTTGCCGCATCAGTCCCTACGGTAGATCCTGGGCTTGACGAGCAGTAATGATGAGACAGTGCCGTACTTTTGACCTGCACACTTGACGGAATCTGACATTATCGGCACTTAGCGGGGCTTGGGAGCCGCGAGGTGGTTTTTGTTGCACCTACATGCCCACGCTCGAGGCGGCTCCTCATCGACGGGGTGGTGTTGACCTGTCGTTGTAGGGGTTATTCGGCGGCGTCACCGGTTCCTTGGTCTTCGGCGATGCGATTAGTTAGTTCGATCGTGGCGAGGAACAACCAAAACACCCAGTCAAGATAGAAGTCGTCGTAGTCAGACTTCTGTTTTCCATCCTGATGTCTGATGTTGAATTCATTCGCGATTCGAAACAGCTCGTTGCGGTCCTTATTCGGAAGTGCGTCTTTGAGGATGTTGTTGCGCCGCTCCTCGAGGACGAGTGCTAACGCCATAATGGCGGAGCGCTTCTGGTGGCGGTCGGCCTGTCTGCTCCTGAACAGAGTGATCGCATGACGAACTTGTTCATCGGCAGTGCTGCCGTCGCGTTGAACGACTGCCTCTGTTAGGTCGGTGCGGCCTTCGTCAGTGGTGTAGACCAGCCTGCCGGCGTCTTCTCCTTCGTCAGCTAGTCGCAACCCACTGGCGCCGCGGGCGAGGAGCTTGTTCACTCGCCATCGGTACACCTCTCTACCTGTGAAAACGTCGAAGCTAGAACGGTGCCAACCGCAGTCGCAGAAGCTGTGATAATGACCCGGACTGCGTGGACGTGCGACTTGATCGTGCAGGAACTCGATCACGGAATACATCAAGTCCTCGTCTTCGGCGAGTCGATCTGCGTTGAGGGGCCATAAATCCTCTTGGTGAAGCCAGCGCTCGAGGATTTGTGAGGGATGATTGCCGCGTTGGTCGTCGACGCAATCCACGCCGAAGCGTTTGTCGAAGTACCCGGTCTCATCGAGTTCTTGAACGATGCGGACATACTCACGAGCTGTTGCCTTCGTAGAATCCAGGCGGTTTCTGGACGCAGATTGAGCGCCGAGTCGACGTTCCATCCAGTAGGCACGTGGGATGGGATCTTCGCTCAGCTTGCTGGCGTTAGCGATCAGTTGGCGCAGGTAGCGTTGCTGTGCAGTAAGAGAGGACGGACTCTGCGCATGCGGTTCTGCTAGTCCCCATCCGTCAGTTGGTGAGGTTCGTTGAGCGGCTTCTCTGGATAGGTCTCGAAGATCGGCTGCAGGACCAGTCTCCCAGCCACCCTCGAAAGCATCTGCCAACAGCAACTCGCACCGATCATTCCAATCGGACCGCGACCGTTCGTTGAGCAGTGCGGTTGCTTCCCGGATGAAAAGGCTGCGAGGCCACACTAACTGGAAATCAGGTTCCCTCAGGAGCGAATCCATCGGTTCAGCTTGCCTTGCTGAGGGCCCGGTAGATGCCGGGCAGGAGTTCGCCGAGCAGTCGTTTGGCGAGATCGGGGTTGTTGAGGATCTGGGTGGACAGGTCGGCGGAAGAGTCCATGGTTCCGATGACGGCGTCGACGAACGCGTCGCCGATGTCGGGGCTGGCGGAGAACTGGGCCAGGGTGTTGTTCTTGGCCTGTTTCTGCAGGTTCTCGTTCTCTTGGAGCCGGTCGGTGATGTGGGTGACCACGTTGCGGACGGAGGAGTCGGGGTGGTCGCCGGCAAACAGGTCGTTGATCCGATTGATGACCTCGTCGAGAGCGACAAGGTCGGGGTCGCGGACGGTCCCGGTGCCGGCGTCGCGTGCCGGTTCCAGTGGAGTGTCCCCGGTGAGGTCGGGGTCGTGGGTGGCCTGTTTGTGGTGGCCGATGTAGTCGATCGTGACCGTCGACAGGTCGATCGGGGCGTCCCGCTGGCCGCTGTCCAGGAACGGGGTGAGCATTTTGAGGAAGAGGGCGAGTTTCTCCAGCCACGGGTTCTCGTAGTCGAACAGCTGGGACAGGAACTCATATTGACGCACGTAGGTGCGTGCGTCTTTGCGGAACATCTCCAGCTCTTCGATCTCGACCGAGTCCGAGGCAGCGTCTGCGGAATCCATTCTGTTGGTGAACCGGCTGGCCGCAGGGGAGACCCACTTGACCAGGGCATTGTGGCCTTCTTTAGCGAGGTAGGCGTCGGCGAAGCCATCGACCTCGGACTTGTCGTAGATGCCGGAGACGGCGAGTTTGCGTTCGGTGTCGTGGACGATGTTCGGGTCGGAGACGTCGGCCAGGGTGGTGGCCTGGTAGTACGGCTCGAACGCGTCGACGATGTCGGCGGCATCGTTGGTGAAGTCCAACACGAACGTTTGGTCCTTCAACGGCGGGAACGTCCGATTCAGGCGGGACAGGGTCTGTACTGCCTGGACCCCGCCGAGGCGCTTGTCGACGTACATGGCCACGAGTTTCGGCTGGTCGAAGCCGGTCTGGAACTTGTTGGCCACGAGCATGACCTGGTACTCGTCGGTGTCGAACGCATCCCGCAGGTCCCGGCCCTTCAGGCCCGGGTTCATGTTCGTCTCACTGTAGGGGTCGGTGGTCCCGGTCTCGGGGTCGACGACCTCACCGGAGAACGCCACCAAGGCGGCAACGTCGGTGTAGCCGTGCTCTTGGACGTACTTATCGAAGGCGAGTTTGTAGCGAACGGCCGCTTTGCGGGAGCTGGTGACGACCATGGCTTTGGCCTGGCCGTTCAGTCGCCAGGCGACGTTCTGGCGGAAGTGCTCCACGATGATCTGCACCTTCTGGGAGATGTTCGTGGGGTGTAGCTTGACCCAGTTCATCACCGACTTCACCGCGGCGGTCCGGTCGACCAGATCGTCGTCGCCACCGTCGGTGGTGACCGCGACGGTGCCGGTGTCGGTGTCGGTGGTGGCGTAGGACTTGCCGTTGTGGGACAGCCGGAACGCGGTCTTGTACGGGGTGTAGTTGCGCAGCACGTCGAGGATGAATCCCTCCTCGATCGCCTGCTGCATCGAGTACAGGTGGAACGGTTTGGGTTTGCCGTCGGGTCCGGGCCGGCCGAACAACTCGAGCGTGGTCGCTTTCGGGGTGGCGGTGAATGCGAAGAACGAGACGTTCTTCGCCTCGGCACGAGCCTTGGTCTCCGCGGCGAGGAGGTCTTCCGCGGCGACGGTGCCGCCCTCGGCGAGGGCGGCGATCTCGGCTTGGGTCAACACTTGCTTGAGCTTGTTCGATGCCCCGCCGGTCTGGGAGGAGTGGGCTTCGTCGGCGATGATCGCGAAGCTGCGGCCCTTGAGGGCGGTGCTGTTGGAGATGACGTCCAGGGCGTAGGGGAAGGTCTGGATTGTCACGATGATGATGTGGGTGCCCGATTCCAGAGCGTCCGCGAGTTCGGAGGACTTCGACCCGGACAGGCCGTCGATGTGTGCGACGACCCCGGTGGTGCGGTTGATCTGGTGGATCGCTTCCTGCAACTGGGTGTCCAGGACGGTCCGGTCGGTGACCACGATGACCGAGGAGAACACCTTCTCGTCGTTGTCGTCGTACAGCGACGCGAGGCGTTGGGCGAGCCAGGAGATGGAGTTCGTTTTCCCGGAGCCGGCGGAGTGCTGGATTAGGTACTTGTGCCCGGGTCCCTCGGTGCGGGCCGCGTGGACGAGTTTGGTGACGACATCCCACTGGTGATAGCGGGGGAACAGCAGGGTTTCCTTGCGGATTTTCTTGCCGGTGTCGGGGTCGCGTTTCTCGGTGATCTCTAGGTGCATGAACCGGTCGAGGATCTCCAGCCAGGTGTCACGCTGCAGGATCGTTTCCCACAGGTACGAGGTCGCGGACCCGCTGGGGTTCGGCGGGTTCCCGGCGTGGCCGCCGTTTCCCCGGTTGAACGGCAGGAACACGGTGTTCTTCCCGGCAAGCCGGGTCGTCATGTGCACTTCTTTGTTCGACACTGCGAAGTGCACCAGGGCGCGGGTGGCGAACCCCAACAGCGGTTCACCCTTAGGGAGGCGGTCCTTCTTGTACTGGGCGATCGCATGCTCGACCGACTGGGTGAAATCGGTCTTGAGCTCGGCGGTCGCGACGGGGATGCCGTTGACGAAGAACACAAGATCGATCGACTTCTTTGGCGCCGTCGTCGAGTAGTGGACCTGCCGCATGACCCGCAAGCGGACAGCCTGGTACTTCGCGGCTGTAGTGGCGTTCAGGCCCGAGTTGGGTTTGAACTGGCACATCGCGAAGGTCGCGTTGAAGTCACTGAACCCCCGACGCAACACCGCTAACGTGCCGCCATCAGCCCTCAAGTCCGCCGACAGCGCCTTCCCGAGCCGCTGCAGCAACGCAGCTCTCGCCTTGTCCTGAAGCGCTGGCGGGTCGGAAGGTTTGACCCGCTTCTCCCACTCCTTCGGCTGCGTCGTCTGCAGCCACCAGAACACATCCTCCGGGAACAACGCGAGCTCACGGTCATACCCGGCATCAGTCGGCGAGTACTCCCACCCAATTGCCGCCAGATGGGCGCAGATCTCCGCCTCGAGTTCGGACTCATGGTGTTGGGCCATGGCTACACAGCCTCCCTCACGTCGATCTTCCCCGTCACAGCATCCGTGATGAGTGCGGAGCGGTACTCGCGTAGAGTCTCGATCATTTCGGTTGACTTTCCGATCAGTGAGTCGATACGCGCACATTGAGAGTCGAGGAAGTCGGCGATCTCCCTCTGCTCATCGAAGGGAGGGAATCCCACTCTTTCGTTGAAGTAGCTTTGCTGATCGAGGTTCTGAATTCCGGTGTTCTGCTTGATCGAGGGGTAGGTCAAACGCGACTGATACAGGCAGTGGTGTACGTATGTCCAGAATTTCGGATCTTGATTGGGGGACAGTTGGATCCTGGCTACAAAATTCGAGCAAACTGCTGGTGCATCCTCGTCATATATGACGACAAAGCCGACAGGGCTCTTGTCGCCTCCGCCCGACTTTTCGAGGATGAGGTCTCCGCGCCGGAGAATGCGCCCCTGACGTTCGGATGAGGTGACTCTCCGGAAGGTGACGTCCCGATCATGGATGGCGAGTCGGGGGCGGTCGAAATCCGCCACGCGTACACAGCGAATGTCCTCGCTTCCACCATCTGGTTCCGCCCCCCAAATCCCGTTTCGGGCGGAGTCGACGGAGTGTTTGATTCGATCCACGAGCCAGTGGGCGGGTACAGATCCCATCCACTGCACTTCGGAATCTCGAAGCTCGACGTTCCGGTCGAGGCCTTTCGTGACCGCATGGGTGATTGTGGCCGCGCGGTCTTCGCGCAGGGTAGCGATGAGCTTCTCCTGCTTGCCGATCAGCGCATCGATCTTAGTTGTCTCGCGGTCGAGGAACCGTGCAATGCGTTCTTGCTCCGCGCGGTCGGGATGTGCGATAAAGAACCCTTTTATAAGGGGCATTCTCAAAGAGTCGACAGTGGTCTTCGCGCTGCCGTCGAGTGCAACTTTTGCAAACAGGCCCGAGAGGTAGTGGAAGAAGTACCGACCCGTAACCCCGCGAAAGTTGAAGAATGCATAAACGCGTTGATGGTAATCAAACTTGCCGATGTAATGGTGGAAAACTTTGCCCACTGCCCCATCGCCGGGTGTGAGCACTGCTTCGCAATCCATTGACCAAGAATCAATGCGTTGAACATGCTCGGATCTGATGAAGAATGGATATTCCCCGTCGTCAACGCGATGGACAGTGTCGCGATCTCCTGTCTGAACGTCGCAGGTGTAGCGAAGCTGCCGCACCGTCCAGTTGGAGGGAATTTGGCCAATCCACTCCACGCCGGAGTCCTTGTAGTCCGAGTACTTTTGCCAGCTCATGCCCCGACCTCCGCGAGCATGGCCTGGATCTCTTCCACGAGCTGGCGCAGGTCCTTTCGGATTTCTTCCAACGAGCGGGGTGGGGTATAGCGGTAGAAGTGGCGGGTGAAGGGGATCTCGTAACCGGTCTTGGTCTTTTCGTGGTCGATCCACGCATCGGGGACGTGGGGGAGGACTTCGCGGGCAAAGTAGTCGTCGATGTCCTCGGACAGGGGCACGTTTTCGGTGTCGCGGAGCGAGGTGTCGGGTTCGGGCTTGCCCTTGGTGGTGACCACGTCAGCGTCGGGGTCATGCTGGCCGATGGTGGTCCAGATGGCCTTGACAACGGGGGCTCCGACTTTGGCCATACCGGCGGCTTTGAGTGCGGTCTTGAGTTCGGTGACAAATGCGTCGCGGTTGGTCCATGAACGTCCCGTCAGGGCGGTCGACGCGTCGCGCACGGCGTCCTGGTCAGACGTGGGGAGTTTGGTGATGGCCTTGGAGGCGAGGACGAGGTCGGCGGTGTCGTCGGTGACGTGGAACCGCAGTTGCAGGGGCCGCTCGACGGTGATGGTGCGGTAGCCGAAGTCGGCGTTGTTGAACACCTTCGACAGTGCAGGCTGGTCGGGGTCGTCGTCGTGTCGGAACGCGTCGTAGAGTTCGCAGATTTTCTGGATGTCCTGCGGGCGGAGTTCTTTGCGCTTGGAGCCGAGAGATTTGCGCATTTTGCCGTACATGTCGACCGCGTTGATGAGCTGGACTTTGCCCTTACGCTCGTCGCTCTTGGCGTTGTCGAGGATCCAGATGTAGGTGGAGATGCCGGTGTTGTAGAACATGTCCGTCGGCAGGGCGATGATCGCGTCGAGCAGGTCGTTCTCGATGATCCACTGGCGGATGTTGGACTCTCCGGAGCCGGCGCCACCGGTGAACAGGGGTGAGCCGTTGAGGACGATCGCCAGGCGCGAGCCCTGGTCGCCAGGTTTGCGGACGGGACGCATCTTCTTGATCAGGTGCATCAGGAACAGCAGGGAGCCGTCGGAGACGCGGGGCAGGCCGGGACCGAATCGGCCGGCGAAGCCCTGCTGTTGGTGCTCGTCGGTGACCTGTTTCTGCTGGGTTTTCCACTCGACTCCGAATGGCGGGTTGGAGAGCAGGAAGTCGAAGTGTTCGCCGGTGAACCCGTCGTCGACAAGGGTGTCGCCCTCGTAGATGTTGTCCACGCTCTGACCCTTGATGATCATGTCGGACTTGCACATGGCGTAGGAGCGCGGATTGATCTCCTGCCCGTACAGGACAGGCTTGGCGTCGGGGTTCATTTTGACAAGGTGGTCGTAGGCGACCGAGAGCATCCCGCCGGTGCCGGCCGCGGGGTCGTAGATGGTGCGCACGATGCCCGGGGCGGTGAGCTCGAGGTCTTTGTCGGCGTACAGCAGATTAACCATTAGAGCGATGACCTCGCGGGGGGTGAAGTGGTCACCGGCCTGCGCGTTGTTGGATTCGGCGAACTTCCGGATGAGTTCTTCGAAGATGTAGCCCATGTCGTGTCCGGAGACCCGGTCCGGGTGCAGGTCGACGTTCGCGAAGTCCTTGACGATCAGGAACAGGCGGTCCTTTTTATCGAGGTCGTCGATGAGCTCGGGGAGCTTGAAGCCATCGAAGACATCCCGGATGTTGGGTGAGAACCCCTCGATGTAGTCCAGGAGATTGTCTGCCAGGCCGGTGGGGTCGGCGGCGAGTTTGCCGAAATCCCACACGGAGGTGTTGAAAAACGGCAGACCGAACTTGGACTTCAAGACCACGAACGGGTCGATCCCGCTGTTTAGGAACTTCTCGTGCTCGGCAAGCACGGCCTCCTTGGTCGGCGCGAGGATCGCGTCGAGGCGGCGAAGGATGGTGAACGGCAGGATCACATCGCCGTACTGGTTGGGCTGGTACGGGCCCCGCAGCTTGTTGGCGATGGACCAGATGAGGGTGGCGTTCGTGGTGGCCATTCTTGGGTGAGTCCTTATGTAAGAAGTGTTTGCTTAGAAGTTAGCGGCCCGGTCCGACACTGGTGGGCACGCCCCGGATTAAAGGCGGGCGTGGGTTCGTCATGTGTGGGGCAGGGGCGTGCTCCTGCCCCACACACGGGGAGTTGGGCGTTACTGGGTGGTGTTGCCGAGGGTGATGTTGAAGCGGACGGCGTCCATCAGGCTGGATGCGAGGGTTTCGCTCGCTTCGGTGATGGTTTGTGCAGCTGTCCGGAGTCTTTCGACTTCGGTGAGCGCGGCGACGAGGCGTTTCTGGTCGTCCATTGGGGCCAGGGGGACTTCGAGGTCGGTGAGTTTGGCTCGTTGGATGGTGGTGCCGACGAGGAATCGGGAGTTCCAGGATCCGCTGAGCATCGCGGCGAGGTAGTGGGGGTCCACGACGTCAGGCTTGAGGACTCGGACCTGCTCGATGACCGGTGCCAGGAGGTGTCCGCCGTCGTGGTCGACGAGGGCGCGGATGCCGGCCTGGGCGAGGACCAGAATGTCTGACGGTTTGGTCAGGCCCATGCCGTCGTCGAGCAGGTTTGCCGGCGGCGGGTCGGGCAGGGTCCGGGTGGTGATCGATCGTGCACCGACCATGGCGTTCTTGAGGTCGCCTTCGGGGTTGCGTGGTGCGCGGTGTCGGATGCGTTCTATGACGCCTTCGCGGATGAGTTCCTTGACGGTGAGGGGCCGCGAGGGGGCCTCTTGGGCGAATGTGATCCGCCCGGAAGCCTCTGCCAGGGTTTGGGTGGCCTCGCGCGTCGCGGTGGTCGCGGTGGCGAACGCGGCTTGCACGTCGTCGGCGGAGCGTTCATCGGTGGCGAGCCAGCGTTGCGGGGTCAGCTGGGCCTCGTCGTCGACCACGTCGCCCACCGGCACCCGGACATGGGGAACCTCTGCCAGTGCGGACTCGTCCGACAGCCACTGGGCCACATGCTTTTCCGCATCGTCGACGTCTGAGGCGTCGATGAACAGCACGTCAGAGCGCTCGTTGTTCGGTCGTCGGAGCACCCATAGTGCAAGCGGGATGGAGGTGTGTGCAGCCATCCCACCGGGCAGGCCGACGATGGTCTCGACGCAACCCCGACGCAGCATCTCGGCACGGATCTGCCTCTCGGCACCGCCGCGGAAAAGTGGACCGTGGGGCGTGATGATGAATGCACGGCCGGTGTCGGTCAGGTGTGCGATGGCGTGTTGGAGCCAGGCGGTGTCGGCGTTGCTGGGCGGCGGTGCGCCGAAGCTGAAGAACCGGGGGTCGGTCAGTCGGGAGTCGACGTCCATCCGCATCGCGAACGGGGGCTCGGCGATCACAACGTCGGCGTGCAGTTCCGGATCGGGGTCGGTGCGCAGGATGTCGGCCTCCGCCAGTTGGAGCGGCACCCGGTGTAGCGCAGCCCGGACCTCAGCGATGGCGAGGGCACGGTCGTTGATGTCGTGGCCGATGTAGTCGTCGAACTGGCTGGTGTCGGCGAGTTCGATGAGGGCGGAGGCGAATCCGCAGGCCGGGTCGTACACCACGCCGCCGGGATGGTTCGCGGCCACGGAGGCCAGGAGATGGCTGGTGCGTGTGCCGATGATGTCCGACCAGGCGCCCTTCCGGCCTTCGGCGCGGGCGGTCCGTTCGAGGGTGAAGTCCACGACCGAGGCCAGCTCGGACTCGTCGACCGAGGCGATGACCTCTCGGACCTGGTCGATCCGGTGATGGTCGACATCTCGCGAAGATGTCAGACGCGACAGTTCGAGGGCATCTGGGAAGTCGTCTCCTATGACACGCTCGGCGGCGAGGGCGAGGACGATCATGGCGGACTGCTCGGGCGAGTACGGGCCGCGGAGTGTGTTCATCGCGGCCCAGACCTTCGCCTCCGTCGACACGCTTTCGACGGCGTAATGCTTCTTGGTAAGCCAGGCCTGCACCTCGGGCAGGGCGTACAGCGGCTTGCTTTTAGTGCCGGCGACCTGCTCGGGGAAGTCGGCGTGCCGGCGGCGCCAGTTGCTGACCGCTGCGCGGGAGACCCCGGCGAGGTCGGCGATGTCGCTCGCGGCGACGAGGGACGTAGGGGTGGGGGACGGGCTGCTCATGCTGCACCTTCGAGGTTGATCTGGCGGGGGGTGAAGGTCACGGTCTGGGAGGCGGCCATCTGAAGTCTCTTGGCCAGTGAGGTTCGGTGTGCCACGACGGTGACCTTGACGCCGTGGCCGCCGAGGGTGGCGACTGTTTCTGTGAAGATTCCGTCTCCGGAGACGAGGACGATCTCGTCGAACCGGTCTGTGATGTTCTCGTTGTTCAGGACGTCCAGTAGGGCGTGGTCCGCGCCGTTGATGCCGGTTCCGACGACCATCCGGGCGGAGGTCCACACGGGCCCGGCGTGGATCGCGCCCGCCTTGCTCACTCCGATGATCACTTGCTCCTGGTGTCTCAGTCCGAGTGTGGAGTCGAGCATCCTCTGCACCCATCGCGCTTCGGCGAGGGTTCGGATCGCTCCTCCGGAGATGTTCTCGATGTCGACCAGGATCAGGCGCCTTCCTCGCAGTGAGGGTGGGCGCTTCTTGTTCTGGTTGGTGGCGGTGGTTTCGGCGGCCTGGACGTTCTGTGTACGTATTCTGTTCATGGCAATGACTGTAGTCCCTAGTTCGGACACGCGCAAGCGTTAACCGATAAACAGCGTGTGAACTCGGCGGTGGTGAATCTGGGCTCGCGCCCACGAACTGCCGTTCGTGTCGTTGGGGTACACCCGTGCGGGACGACACGTCGCCGACCATCGATGCTGTGTCACAGGGTCTAACTCGGTATTTATGAAACGTCTTACCATCGGGTCTAGGATCTATCGATACAGATTCCGGGCGAAAGGGTCTTTCGATGGCTGATCGGATCGGGACGTTGCTGAACCGTTCGGGTGACGGTGGCGAGGAGGTGCTCATTGTCAGCCGCGGGAGCGTGCGGACCCGGTTCCGCCGCCGGGACGAGTTGGGTTGGAACTTTCGGGTGGAGTCGACGGACTCGGAGAACGTTGTCGAAGCAAAACCGAGATCGGAGCCTACTCCGAAGTCGGCTCGCCGGGCCGCGCGTCCGCGCGGGCAGCGGGTGGCGTACGTGCGCGTGTCGGCCGCCGATCAGAACGAAGCGCGTCAGCTTGAGGCGGTGGGGGAGTGCGACCGTATCTATGTCGAGAAGCAGTCGGCACGCTCTCGTGCGGACCGCGTGAAGCTCGCCGAGTGCATCGGATACTTGCGCGACGGTGACGAGCTGGTTGTCGCCTCGATGGACCGACTCGCCCGTTCCCTGGTCGATCTCAAGCAGATCGTTGGAGAGATTACAGCCAAGGGCGCGAGCGTGGAGTTCGTCCACGAACGGGCAACCTACGCAGCTGGCGCCCAGGATCCTCGAGCCGACCTCATGCTCTCTCTGCTCGGGGCGTTCGCCGAGTTCGAGCGGGCCATCATCCGCGAACGCCAGACCGAGGGCATCGCCATCGCCAAAACAAAGGGGAAGTACAAGGGACGCAAACGTGTCCTGACCGACGAACAGATCCAAAAGGCCAGCGCACGCGTCGAGGCGGGGGAGGGGCCGTCAGCGATCGCCCGAGACCTCGGAGTGGGCCGATCGACGCTCTATCGAGCTCTCAAGAGAGCTGGTGAAGGGCCCACTCGTGTAGCGCCGTAGCCATCCTGCTGCGCCACCTGTTGTCGGGCTTCTCTTACGACGGGAGAGTCCAAGAATGTGTAACCGGGAAGAAACCGTACCGCCCGTCGCTAGTTCGTTTAGTGAACGGGATGTCGATTGCGTTCGACGCGAGAGGCTCAAGCGGGTCTGTATTCTCCATAACGATGACCTGGCCGTCGAAGTTCTCCTGAATGTCACGGTAGAACGCACGGACAACGTCTTCGGGGGGTTCTTCGTCAGTGTCTCTGGACTTATCTGGCGGACGGTATGTCACGAGGGGGGAGTCGAGAACAACGAAACCTGGATGTGCGAACTCTCGGTCGAAACAGTACTGAGCGAGTGACAATGTGAAGGCAGCGTGTAGGACGGCTCGAACGCCCTTCCCGTGGGCGGACCGAAGTTGGTCCCCAGCGACTATGTCCAGTTCGTTCCGGTCGTATCGGACTGAGCCCGCATCGGGGTAACCCCATTCTTCGAGCCGCGTGGAGATCTCAGATGAGAACTCGCGAACGGCTGTTAAACTCAATCCAGCGACCGCTATCGCAACCTCGGTCCCATTCTCCTTAGAGAGTTTCCGGAGCATGGCCTCGAGGGATTCCACTTGATCGGAGAGGCCTAAATATCTCTCGACTTCGCTACGCTTTGTGAGAAGTTCGCGGAGGCCGCCCTGTTGAGGATTCATCTCAACATCGAGCTCGTCTAGTTCAATCTGAAGGCGTTCAGACTCAAGGCGTGCTGACCTGATTGATCTTCCGAGTGCCTCGATCCTGGCGTCCAGACGCTCTATTGTCCCTAGAAGATCTTCGCGAAGAACGCGAGTCTTTTGGGTTTCAACTTCGATGGCTAGGCCAAAACTGGTGGAGTCGCCCTCGCAATTGAGATTGAGGTGCTGGCTCGACGGCTCCGCACCGCAGAAAACGCAAGTCCCCGGTCGGAAATACCCTAGGAGGTTCCCAGCTTCGGCAATCATATCTAGGCGGGATAGGTCGCTAGTGTACTGCTTCAATAGTAGGCCAAAACGCTGCTGGAGTGCTGTTGCATCCAAATATTCGACTCGCTGGGCACGCTCGTTTCGCTCGATGCGGCGGCGTTCCGCTAGTAACTGTCCCCGCTGTCTCGTGAGATCACCAACCGTGGCTGTGTGTACGTCAATAGCGTCATTCAGCTTGCCAAGTTGCAGCCTGAGTTCACCCGGATCGGCGACACCGTCGAGCTTCGTTTCCAGCTGTGCAAGCATCCGCTCGACAACCTCCTCCCGGGCACCGCGCAGTCGCTTCTGCTCTTGCGATGAGGGGACGGCGATGAGGTCGGAATCGTCTTCTCCGGTGAGGAGGAGCTTCAAGACTGAGACTTCTTTGGTCCTGTTCACCGGGTTGCCGCTTAGCCCCGGCGCTTCTTCGGCCTGCATCTCAGTCTCCCCGACTAGACACAGCCGCGTAAGGTCCCGAAAACTGAGCATGTGGGTCTTATTTTGTGCGTTCTTACGCACAGACTTGCCATCTAGACCTACTTGGTTAAGAAGGAACCTGGAGATATTCGAGTTCGACGTTGAGCTGTGCTTTGCCGCTAGCGTCAGGTCGGGAAGCCCCGGTGGTTCGGTGCGGAAATCGCTCCGATACAGGCCGACTCCTCCTCCGTTAACGGCACGCGTGAGTGTGACGCGATCGCCGCTCGGGAGCTGAAGTCCGAGCAGGACTCGGTTGTACCCATCTCGCTCGGGGATTTCCTTAAGCTTCTTCGCGCCGAGGACGAAGTCAATCGCGTCTAGGATGAATGACTTCCCAGTATCCGAGGGGCCGTGTATTACAGTCACGTGAGGACTGAAATCAATCGATGCGTCAGACATTCCGATGCCAGTAAAGGTCAGGTGGGTAAGCTGGATCCGGTCCATCAGAATTCGCTCCCATACTGCAGGGTAATAGCCTCAAACTCTTCAGGCCAGTGCGAAGAAATCTCGCGCATCTGCTCTCTGAGTCGATTGTCGTCGATGTTTCCAAAGTTCTCGACGACCCATTGGGCGCGTTCGTGCAGGACGCGCGAGTAGTCACTTTCAAGGATTCGTAAGAAGCTCTCAGCGGAGTCGCTCGCGCCGAACTCGATACCACTGCTTTCTGTGAACATCTCTGCGAGACCGGCCCGGATCAGGACTCGGAGACCTTCTTCAAGGCGTTGTCTTTTCATTCCGAGCTCACCTACTCGTATAGGAGTGGGTGGGTGCAAGCTCTCCGGTCCGTCAAGGTCTGCACTGTGAAGCACGCCGTGATCGAAAAGTACCAAGCGATTGATATCAAGGTGGGCCGGGAAGGCTTCTGTAAGGATCATTAATACTCGAAGCCCAACTTCGACGGGACTATTGAGTGGGCTACTCATTAGTTTCTACCCAAGTCAGGCTGTCGGCGTTAGCGAGTTGATGGCAGATGCCCTGGCGATCTATATTGCCGGACACGGAAATCAGGGAGTGGGCTCCTAGGTCCAATTGTCCGGACTGAGTTAGGACAGCGCGAAGTCGCTCCATGCCGCTGGCATGATCCGCTTCGGCGGTGTCGATGACACCTATATACACATCGTTTTGCAGGAGCTCGAACGTGCCGTCTGGAACTGAGTCTCGGGCGTAGCGGCGCAATGCCTCGGCGGAGTGAAAGGCTTCACGTTGCCGCTGAAGGTGAGCGCCGTACTTGGAGTGTGTAGTCACGGAATCGATGTCCGGACAGGCTGACGGGTCTTGTTCTTTGTAGACGTCGACAAGCTTCCCGATGTAGATGATCTCGCCGCCAGTCGGATTGATCGGGGGTTGGTCGACTGGTGGGCGCGCTGGCAATGTCGTTCCGAACCTTGCTGCGTGGTAGGGGGTTCGGCGATGTACGTCAATCATCTCGTTGAATTCGAGAGAGCGGAAGATTGAAAAGTCTGACGTCGCTGCCAGGTTGCGGATGGCCTGCAGTGTTTCGTCATCAATCGTCTTGGTGGCCGGACCTCGCGAATCGATCATTCGGAGAAACTTTTTCTTCAGCTCGGTGGGCTTACTCAGGAGACGGGATAGCGAGGCTCCGCATCCGCGAGGCGCGACAAATACGTATTGGTCGGGAAGCACATAGTACTTGTCCGCGACTCCGCGGAATACCTTCAAGATCTCTGGTGCCGCGTCTGAGAAATTCAGCGGATTTGCATAGTGCTTCGCCTGATAGCAGTCCCACTTGTCTTCGAGACCGCGCGCAGTCTTGAAGGCGGCAACGTCGACACCACGATCTCCGGACCCTCCAAGCTGCTTGATCTGACAGTACGAGGTAGTGAGACCGGTCGCCCATTCGGTAATGAAGACTTCCCATTCGTTGGGCGGGTAAAAGTACACACGTTGCGCCGGAGGTACCGGGGGGCCGAGGAACGAGGGGGCTGGCGAGGTCGCAGCTGGCGGCATTGTCACGTCCGCGAGTTGAGGGGCGCCGCTATCGCTCGCGCTGTTTGAATTGACGTCGGCGTCGGCAGACAAGGCGCCTCCTCTCGAGCAACACAACGGTCCGATCGTATGAGACGACGCCTACTAGGGTGTTTACTCTTCGACGAGTCGTCTTTTAATAGGGTGCCGTGACAGCGCTAGCTTGTCATAACGTGTGTACTGGCGCTCGTGCTGCATGGGGGAGGTCACACGCCTGGCAGCGTCAGCTGCCCGACAGCTTGGGGTAGTCGCTGGGGGCGCAGGGTGCAGACGCTGGTGGGTCGCTCCGTGCGGTAGCGCGTCAGCTGTGGGCGAAGGGTCGGAAGGTTCAAGTTCTTAGCCAGCTGGTCGACGCAGGTGAGAACGGAATGTGGGGGTGTGCCTTCCCAGGGGGCGGTCTCGGTGGCTCCGAACTGGGGCACACCTCGCTACTGCACACTCCGTCAACGGTGTGGTGCGCTGGAAGTCGAGCGAGTAACGGCCACATAGGACCAGTATCAACTGCGCATTGTCAGGACGGGGGCGAAAGAGAGGCTATGACTACACGCCGCAGCGATGGTGATCATGCCGTCGTCAACTCTGAGCTGCTGTCGGAAATGACGGTCTTAACCGGGAGCTCGCAAGAAGCGAAGCGACCGCGAATGGGAAGGGTGCTGGGCTGGGTTGGTGCCCTTGCGTTCTGGACAATCACCGTCGTTGGCCTTGGCGGCCTCGTTGTCCTTTTGGTCGTCAGCGGGCGGGCCGAGATCCGGGAGAACTGGGCAAACAACGAGCCGTGGTTCACCGGTTTTCAAGCCGCATCACTAGCGGTACCGATCGCTGCGATCATCGGAGCTGGTGTAGCAATCACGACCGCCAGATGGGGTTTGCGGGCCGAGCGAGAGCGGCGCGACATCGAACGACGAGACACCACGGAGCGGACGCTCAGGGATCGGTTCCATGAGTTGGTCAAACTCCTGGCTACTGATGAGCTGCGAGCGAGGGAGGGCGCCGCCTACGCCGTTGCTGCACTGGCCGATGATTGGCGCGCGCACTATCGAAACGAGCCGGACCGGGCTCGAGCCGAGCAGCAGGTGTGCATCGACGTACTCATCTCACAGCTACGCGACCCTATGCCAGACGATGAAGCGGCTTATGGCCGGATGGTGGCGTTCAAGCACTCGATCCAAGGAATTGTCCGCTCACGCCTTGGCACTGTCGAGGACGAAATCACCCAACCGGGCGTGTGGAGCAGCTTCAATTTCGTCTTCGATGGCTGCACATTCCACGACCTGAATATGTATCGGTGCGTCTTTGACAGGGGGCAAGTGTCGTTCAAGGGTGCGTACTTCACCGGGATCACGACGTTCAAGTTTGCGCACTTCACCGGAGGCGCGACGTTCAACGATGCTCATTATACCGGGGACGCGGTCTTCTCGCATACGCGCTTCAGTGGGGACGCGTTCTTCGCGTATGGACACTTCATCGGGGGCGCGGGGTTCAACGGTGCGCGCTTCGCCGGGCGCGCCCAGTTCGCCGGTGCGCACTTTATCGGGGACGAGGTATTCTCCGGTGCGCGCTTCGGCGGGCGCGCGGGGTTTGCCGGTGCGCACTTCACTAGTACGCGCGTGGCGCTCGAGAAAGCGGACTTCGGAGGGGACCTGCCCTCGCTCGAAAAGACATTCTTCGAGGTCTCTCCGTCCGACTTCCCCAAGTGCGAGGCGTGCAACGAAGTCCGAGCCCGGCAGAAATCAGCAAAGGAACCGGGCAACCGGGCGTGCTAGATGTCGTAGGTGACTGACATCGTGATGCGAAGTTGAAGTATGTCGCGAAAGGCGGTTCGGTGATGTGGGATCCACAGACGGCGCTCCAGGCTGTCGCCGTTGTGGCAGCGGGCTCGATACTGATGCCGCCCGTAGCTCGCGTGGTGGGAGGCTTCTGCGCCTTCATAGGGTTCTGCGGCGTCATGCAGTCGCGCACTTGGGCGCCCACGGTAATGGCCGCCGGCATGGTGGCCTGGTTCGTTGGACATTGGTCGTTCGCCGTCCGGCACGACGTGGTCTACCGGACAAGGTTTGCACGTCTTGTGATCGACAAGACGCCGCTTCGCTGGACGATTCCGAGGTACTGGCAGTTGCGCCGCGAGCGACGGTTCGCCACCGCCCGCTGACACATCACGTGTCGGGATGAAGCAGGCAAGGCCCCGCCGATTGCCTGGCAGGGGCCTTGTGCGCGTTGACTGAAACTGATGTTAGAACACGCCGAATGGGCCCTTCCGGATCGGGGTGCGTGACGGGGGAGAGGGTGACCCGGTTAGGCATTTCGGCCAACCTCAGTGTCAACCCGATGCCGAGAATCGACGAACTCGCCACCCGCCGACGAGCAGGTCGCGTATGCCCGAAGTCGAACACCTGCGAGGAATTCGGGGAAGCGGTCGAGTTGGGGAACCCACAACTCGGCATCGTTTACTTGTCATAAGGTTTGGTTACCGGTGCTCGATGTGGGTGGCAAGG
Source organism: Dietzia sp. KRD202 (assembly GCF_017168155.1). Lineage (NCBI taxonomy): Bacteria > Bacillati > Actinomycetota > Actinomycetes > Mycobacteriales > Dietziaceae > Dietzia > Dietzia sp. KRD202. Next base: position 63,127 of record NZ_JABFAN010000016.1, read on the forward strand.
CGACACGAGTTTTCGGACACTGCTGCCCTGCGGAAACGACTGGTTCTGTGAGTGTCGCGAAATCGATCGCTAGCTAGCGGACGCGCTCGGACGGGGGTTTGACTACCTTGAGCCACCGTCGTGAGGTGGGGTCGTCACGTCCCACGCTGACTTGCGGATACGAGATGAAGGTCGCTTCGTCGATGTAGGGCGGGACCGTTGCTCTTTCTGGTGACGTCCTGCCGTGTGTCAGTTGAAGCCTCCGGACGGTGTCGTGGCCTGCTCTCTTTGCCACATGACGATGGTCAGTTCGGCGTAGAGGACGGTGTGGTCGTCCTGATCGGTCAGCCGCATTTCTATCTTCACTCGTCCGCGTGTTCCGTCGAGAGTGATCTCGGCAATTTGGGCGGTTCCGGTGAGAACGTTGCCGGGTCGGACGGGCGCCGGGAACCGTACCTTGTCGAATCCGAGCCCGGCGATCACTGCCCATTGGTTGAGCATTGTTTGTGTGAGCAGCCGTTGAGCGATGGCAATGGTGTGTACCCCGCTGGCGATGAGTCCGCGGAAGTGACCCTGGTTGGCGGCGTCCTCATCGATGTGAAACCACTGTGCGTCCCAGCGGGTGGCGAAATCGACCAGTTCGGCCTTGGAGACGGTGTGATCGCCCAGTTTGTGAATCTGGCCCGGGGTGAAGTCTTCGGCGTAGACGGACGGACTTGGGGGAGTGGCGTTCACAGCGACCTGGCTACGAGCAGCTTCATGATCTCGTTGGTGCCGCCGTAGATCCGCTGCACGCGGGAGGCGGTGTACATCTGGGCGATGGGGTACTCCATCATGTAGCCGTAGCCACCGAACAGCTGTAGGCACTTGTCCACCACGCGGCACTGCATGTCGGTGGCCCACAGCTTGATCATCGAGGCGCCGGCGGCGTCGAGGGTGCCGTCGATCTGGCGGCGGATGCCGTCGTCGATCAGCGCCTTGCCGGCGTAGACGTCGGCCTTGCACTCGGCTAGTACGAACTGGGTGTTCTGGAAGTCCAGGAGTTTCTTGCCGAACGCATCGCGCTCTTTGACGTACCGGATGGTCTCGATCACCGCGGCCTCGGCCACTGCCACGCCGGCGACTCCGATGATGAGTCGCTCCCGCGGCAACTGGGTCATGAGTTCGGCGAAGCCGGAGCCCTCCTCGCCAAGGATGTTCTCCACCGGTACCCGCATGTCGTCAAAGAAGAGTTCGCGGGTGTCCCATCCGTGCATGCCGATCTTCTCGAGGACGGCGCCGCGGGAGAAGCCCGCGACGTTATTGTCGACCTCGGCGACTAGTAGGGAGATGCCCTTGCCGCCGGCCGCTGGATCGGTCTTGGCCACGATGACAACCAAGTCGCAGTGGGTGCCGTTGGAGATGAAGGTCTTGGCGCCGTTGACCACGTAGTGGTCGCCGTCGCGGATCGCTGTGGTCTTGACGTTCTGCAGGTCTGAGCCGGTACCAGGCTCGGTCATGGCGACGGCCACCACTTTCTCGCCGGAGGCGAGCCCGGGTAGCCAGCGGCGCTTTTGCTCCTCGGTCCCGTAGGCGTTGATGTAGTGGCTGACGATCGTGGAGTGCACGGTGAAGCCGAACGCGCTGTCGTGCGCGTACGCCAGTTCCTGGGCCACTACAGCCTCGTGGCCGAAGTCGCCTCCCCCGCCGCCGTCCTTTTCGGCGATGTCGGTGAGCAGTAGGCCTGCCGCTCCGGCTCTGTTCCAGAGTTCGCGGTCGACGTGGCCCTGCCGGGCCCAGTCCGCCTGGCGGGGGGTGACTTCTCTGGCGAAGAAGGCGCGGGCGTGGTCCCGTAGCAACTCGTGGGACTCGGTTTGCCAGGTGGGGCGGTGGTCGGGGAACAGGGTGGTGGTCATGATCTTGTCCTTGTCGGGCCGGGTCAGCGGCCGGTGAAGTTCGGCGAACGCTTGGCCACGAAGGCGGCCTGGCCCTCGTGGCTGTCGTCTGAGGCGAGTGAATAGACGAAGTTGCGCTTTTCGTGCTCGAGCCCTGCGGCTATCGACCCGGTCTGCGCGGCCAGGGCGGCGTCTTTGGCCAGGGCCACGGCCAGCGGGGAATTAGCCGAGATCCGCTGCGCCAGGGCGATCGCCTGTTCGACGACCTCGTCGTCGTCGACCACCTTTCCCACCAGGCCGAGGGTGGCGGCCTCGGTCCCGGTGACCAGGTCGCCGCTGAGCAGCAGTGCCATGGCGCGAGGTTTGCCGAGCGCCCGGATGAGTCGTTGGGTGCCGCCGCCGCCGGGGATGACGCCGAGCTTGACCTCGGGTAATCCAAGGCGGGCACCCTGGCCGACGATGCTGGTGTCGCAGGCCAGGACGAGTTCGAGCCCGCCCCCCAGGGCCAGGCCCTCGACGGCTGCGATCACCGGTTTGGGGAAGTTCTCCAGGTCGGCCCATAGAGTCCCCCCGGAGGCCCGCCGCTGCCCGATCAACGGATCGGCCCGCAGGGCGTCGAACGCGGTGATGTCTGCTCCAGCGCAGAACACGCCGCTCGCGCCGGCCAAAACTATGGCGCGCACGGAGTCATCGGTCCGCAGCTCGGCTAGGTGCCTGTTCAAGGCTGCGAACACCGCGGCGTTCAGTGCATTCCGGGCCTCGGGTCGGTTGATGCGCAGGATCGCGACGGCTCCGCGTCGTTCGCTGCGCACCACATCATCGTGTCCGCTCCGGTTGTTCATTCCTCGGCTCCCCGGTAGAGATCGGCGTGGTCGGTGCGTAGCGTCTTTTTGTCCAACTTGCCGACGCTGGTGCGCGGCAGCGCGTCGGCGAAGATGACGATGTCGGGCAGTTGCCACTTGGCGAACTTGTCTTCCAACACGGCGTGGATGTCGTCGACGTCAAGATCGGCACCGTCTTCTTGGACGACGATCGCAACCGGGCGCTCTTGCCACTTGGGATGCTCGATCCCCACCACGGCGGCTTCGCGGACCTGTGGGTGGGCGACGATCGCGTTTTCCATGTCGATCGAGGAGATCCATTCGCCGCCGCTTTTGACCACGTCCTTGATGCGGTCGGTCAGCTTGAGGTAGCCGTCGGGGCGGATCGTGCCGGCATCGCCGCTGCGCCACCACCCATCGGCGAACGCGCCGCCTTTGTCTTCCATCTTGTGGTAGCGCTCGATGATCCACGGGCCGCGCATGAGCACCTCGCCCTGGGAGACACCGTCGTGGGGTAGTTCGGTTCCGTCCGGTCCGACGACCTTGATGTCGATCCCGTTGACCAGCAGACCCTGGGCCCGCTTGAGATCCCACTTCTCCTTCTCACTGAGCACGTCCCGCAGCGTGTGCTTCAGGCCTGCGTTGACGGTGACCAGCGGAGTGGTCTCCGTGGCGCCGTAGGCGTGGATGATGTCGGCGCCGGTGAGGTCATGGAAGCCGCGCATGAGCGTGAGCGACGGTTCGGTCGCCCCGGACAGCAGACGGGCGCGGCTGAAGTCCGGGCGCGTCTTGAGTGTGCGGATGTAGTCGAGCATCGGCTCGAAGATCGCGGGGGCACCGTTGGCTACGGTGACGGACTCGGAGATCATCGCGTCAACCAGCACAGAGGTGTCCTCGGCCGTATACCGTCCGGGCAGCACGACCTTGGCGGCCGAGTAGATGGCCGACTGCGGCAGTCCCCAGCCCTGGCCGTGGAACATCGGGGTGATGACCATGACGGTGTCGTCGTCGCCCATCTTCAACTGCGCTGCCTCGGCAAGAGTGTGGAGGTAGATCCCGCGATGGGAGTAGTACACGCCCTTGGGGCGGCCGGTGGTGCCGGTGGTGTAGCACGCGCTGTACGCCGAGGTTTCGTCGATCATCGGCCAGTCGAAGGTCGATTCCGCGGCCGTCAGCGCGTCTTCCCAGTGGACGACCCCGGGCAGGGTGGTGGAGATCTCCGAGAGTGGCTTGTCCGTCATGACCACCCAGGTCTTCACCCCGACGCCCTGCTCGACCAGCGCCTCGGCCACGGGCAGCAGGGACTCGTCGACCAGCACGATCGAGGCTTCGGCGTGGTCGGTGACATAGGCCAGGTCCACCGGGGCGAGCCGCAGGTTCATCTGCAGCATCACCGATGCGATACCGGGAATCGCCCAGTACAGCTCCATATGGCGTTTGGAGTTCCAATCCAGGATTCCCACCACCGTTCCGGGGCCGGCCCCCAGCCCGGTGAGCGCGTGGGCTGACTTCCCGACCCGCTCGAACATGTCTGCGTAGGTGTAGCGGTCCCAGCCCCCGTCGATGGTGCGGAATACGATCTCCTGCTCGGGGTAGGTCCGGGCGGAGTGCCGCAGCAGGGTGGTGGTGTTGAGCTGGTAACTGTCACCGTGTGTCGACGGCAGACCGGTGACGATGGGGTGGGACGTCATGTTGGTGCTCCTGAAGTGGGGTTGGGACGGTGGCTGGGACGGAGGGGGCTCGTCAGAGGCGTTCGATGATGGTGGTGTTAGCGGTGCCGTGGGCTTCGCAGATGGTCTGTAGCCCGTATCGGCTGCCGGTGCGTTCGAGTTCGGTCAGCAGGTCCGTCATCATGCGGGCGCCGGTGGATCCGAGGGGGTGGCCGACAGCCACCGAGCCGCCGTTGACGTTGAGTTTGTCGTCGGGGACGCCGAACTCTTTTTGGAACATCAGCGGTACTCCCGCGAACGCTTCGTTGACCTCGAACAGGTCGATATCGTCCACCGTGAGCCCCGACCGGTCCAGGGCCTTGCGGGTGGACTCGAGGATTGCGGTGAACTGGATGATCGGATCGGCCGCGGCGACCGCGTGGACCACGAAGCGGGCGCGGGGGGTGAGCCCGTGGGCCTCGGCGAACTCGCGGTCGGCGATGAGTAGTGCGGCGGCGCCGTCGCTGAGCTGGGAGGAGTTGGCTGCGGTGGTCTTGCCGTCTTCGGCGAACACCGCCCGCAGGGACGCCATCTTCTCTGGGTCGAGCTCGGCCCGGATCCCCTCATCCGCGGTCACGGGCTCGCTGGAGTCATCGAGCGGGTCGCGGCGCAGCGGAACCAGCTGGGTCTCGAAGCGGCCGTCGCGGGTGGCAGCCAGCGCCCGCTCGTGGCTCCGGCGGCTGAAGGCGTCGAGTTCCTCCCGGCTGAGGTCGAAGCGGGTGTTCATCAGCTCACTGGACGGGCCTTGAACCAGCAGTCCGCCGTCGTAGCGGGCCAGTTCGCGGGGGGAGTATTGCGGGCCTAGCGGGGCGCCGGGTTGTAATGAGGATGGCAGCGCCACCTGTGACATCGACTCCACGCCGCATGCGATGGCGAGGTCGTAGGACCCCGCCTCCACACCGTGGGCGGCAAATGCGACAGCTTGCTGCCCCGAGCCGCACTGTCGGTCCACGGTCACGGCCGGCACCGAATCGGGCAGGCCGGAGGAGAGCACCGCATGGCGAGCGATGTTGGAGCTCTGCTGGTCGTGCGTCATCACACAGCCAGCGATCACGTCGTCGATTTTCTCCGGCGCCACATCACTGCGGCGAACCAGTTCACTGAGGGTGGCCCCCAGCAGATCGGCGGGATGCCAGGCGGCCAGCGCCCCGCCGCGCTTGCCGACCGGGGTCCGGACGGCATCGACGATCACGGCCTCGCGGGTGGCTCGGGAACTACGGGGCTGGGGGGAGTCGGTCATGACTGGGTCCTTCCTCAAGGTGGTCAGGTGGTGGGCGCCGTGGGCGCGTGAGTGGTCTGCGCTGTGGCCGGGTGGGCATCGCGAACGGCGGTGAGCGGGATGTCGTGGCGCGCGGCCAGATCCTCCCAGTGGGCCGTGGTGTGCGCGGCGAAGGCGCGGGTGTAGGCGGCGGATGTGCCGTCGCAATCGAGTACTTCTCTGGTGCGGGCCTCGAAGTGCGGTTCGAGTGCCCCCAGGGCGATGTGGCCGTCGGCGGTGGCATAGATGTTGTAGGAGGGCAGAGCCCCGCCCAGTGGTGCTCCATTGCCAAACAGGCCGTGCCGGAGGGCAGCCGCGGAGTCGTACGCGGCCGCGTCGAGAGTGATGCGTTGATGTCCGCCGGAGTCGTGCTGTCCCCGGGCCAGCAGCAGGGCCAGGGCGGCCGAGATGGCCCGCTCCCCACCGACGGTGTCGGCGACCGGGACCAGCGGCAGGTGCGGCGGCCGGATGGTGCCGTATCTCGCCTGATATGTCAGGTCGTGGCCCGCGACCTCCTCGTCGGCGCCGTCGTAGCCCACGATCTCCACATGGCACAACCGCGGGTAGCGGTCGCTGAGATCGCCGAGGCCGAGTCGGCAGAACGCTGACGGGCGCATGGCGGTCACCAACACGTCCGCCGTATCGAGCAGCCTGGTCAGCTCCTCCAGGCCGCTACGACTTTTGAGGTCGGCCCGACGAACCTCCACTCCCTGTGTCAGTTCTGCGTACCAGGAGGGCGCGGCCACGGCCAAGGCGTCACCCACCGGCGGCTCCACTTTGATCACCGCTGCGCCGAGGTCACGAAGGCCTGCCACGGCCAGCGGACCGGGCAGGTTGGTAGCCAAAGAGACGACCTGTATGCCGGCCAGGGGTCGGAGCGATCTGGGACTCATTTCAGCGACTATACAAGTAGTCAGTAAACTTAGCCACTGTATAGCTTTAGCGATTGGCGCGTCCCCGTAGACTCGTTTGTCGACCGAAGGGAGACCGCGTGGACCGCCCCGCCCAGCACTCCGGCGACCAAGATCTCACCGCCAAAGCGCGAATCCGCAACGCCGCTCTCGAGCTTTACGCGGCCAACGGCGAGGACCGCACACCGATGCGGGCGGTCGCGGCCGCCGCCGGGGTTACCGTAGGGCTGGTGGTCCATCACTACGGGTCCAAAGACGGCCTCCGCGAGGCCGTGGAGCAGATCGTCGTGGAGCGTTTTGCGTCGGCCCTTGCTTCGGCGCCGACCGACGGGGCCGGCGAAGAAATCGCTCGCGTGCGGAACGAGGCTGTCTCGGAAATGCTGGTCAGAAACCCGGAGGTGGTCAACTACCTCCGCCGGGCGCTACTCGAACCCGGTGGTCAGCGGGGGCAACTGCTGGAGCGGCTCACCGAACTCACCCACCGGGAGGTCGTTGCGATGCGCGAGACCGGCGCGGCGTCGCGAGGTCGCGCCGACTCCGTCCAGGTGGTCGACGTGATCATCAACCAGATGGGCCGGCTGTTCCTGCAGCCGCTGGTGGATGCCGTCTGGACCCACCTCGGGACCTTTACCCACACCGAGGGGCGCAGCAAGCCCGAACTCGGCGTGAGCGTGTCCGGGGGAGGAGCTGTCGATCGTTCCCACGGGTCAGCCACCTGACTCGAGTTTCACTTTCACTGAACATCTGTACAAGCATCACGCTGGCGGTTACTGTTCCTGCTGTGTCCGGGGTCACATATCCGATCCCGGAGTCATCGACACCTCAGGAGTCACCATGGCCACTCTCGGAGGCGCCCTCGCGCTCAATGCCCGCCGGCACCCGGACAAGACCGCACTGATCTTCGGCGAGAGCACCTACTCGTACGAGCAGCTCGCGGCCCGGATCAATCAGTATGCGCACGCGTTGGCGTCGCTCGGAGTCGGTAAGGGCGACAGGGTGGCACTGCTGAGCCCGAACTCCGACGCGTACATCCTGGGCCTGTACGGAGCGTTCCGACTGGGGGCCATTGCCGTGCCTCTCAACCCTCGCGTGCCGGCCCGCGAACTTCGCTACCTGCTCGAGGACTCCGGTGCGACGGTGCTGCTGTACTCCGAGGGGCTCGCGGTGGTGGTGGCCGGCCTCGACGAACTCGATCCGCTGCCGTCCGCGCCGCAAAGTCTGGTGCTGGACGAGCCCGCCGCGCAGGGCATCGCGCGGCTCGCAGACACCATGCCGACCACCGCGCCGGAAGTGGAGGTCATCGAGGACGACGACTGCATTATCCTCTACACCTCGGGCACGACCGGGCGTCCCAAGGGAGCGTTGTTCGACCATCACCGCATGCTGTGGGTGGGGAACTCGGTTTCCGCACTCGGTATGAATATCTTCGACCGGAATCTGCACGTCGCGCCGATGTACCACTGCGCGGAGCTGGTCCTGTTCGTTATGTCAGGGTTCAGCCTGGGCACCACTCACGTGGTGCTGCCAGCGTTCGAGCCCAAGGCGGTCCTGGATGCGCTGGAGAAGCACCGCATCACCGTGTTCCTGGGCGTGCCCACCATGTACCAGATGCTGCTGCAGCACCCCGAGCTCGGCACGCGCGATCTGTCCGCGTGGCGGCTGGGCTTCTTCGGCGCCGCACCAATGCCGCCGAGCGCGGCGACCAGCTTGCTCGCCACCCTGCCGCACGTGCAGTTCTTCCAGCTGTGCGGCCAAACCGAAGGCGGCCCGACCGGCATCTTCCTCACTCCGGACGAAGTACGCGCCCGCCCAGATGCCACCGGACGGGCGTCCATCACTAACGCCGAGACGCGGATCGTCGACGACGAGGGCAACGACACCGCGGTCGGCGAGCCCGGGGAGATCATTTACCGAGGCGAGACCATCATGAAGGGCTACTGGAACAAGCCCGAGGCCACCGCCGATGCGCTCCGCGACGGCTGGCTGCACAGCGGCGACGTGGCGGTCCGGGACGCCGACGGGTTTATCACGATCGTTGATCGGATGAAGGACATGATCATCACGGGCGGGCGCAACGTGTACTCGGTGGAGGTCGAACAGGCCCTCGCCGGCCACCCGGACGTGGCCGATGTGGCGGTCGTCGGGCGGCCGGACGAGATGTTCGGGGAGAGCCTCATCGCCGTCGTCACCCCGGTCGAGGGCCGCGAGGTCACCTTGGAGTCGCTCCGCGAGTACGGATCCCAGTTCATTGCGGGTTACAAGCTTCCGCGCGAGCTCATCACCCAGCCCATTCCCCGTAACCCCTCGGGGAAGATTCTCAAGCACGTGCTGCGTGATGCAATCACGGAAGGCACAGTCGCCACCAGCTAACAATCGGATAGCTCGTTAGGCTCCTCTACCAAGCCACCTGCCATTTGGCCCGCTCTGGGAGAGGTCGAGTTCGCCGGATACTCGGCATCGCCTACTTGTCATAACGATAATTATCGGCGTTAACATAATGGCTGGTCGGGCCCTGTTTTGGGGCTACGGTGTGTTCCAGCTGTGTTTACGGGTGGTCTTGGTCGTTCTCGGTGATTTGGGCCAGGGCTGCGGTGAGGTCGTCTTCGCTGGGTAGTGCCTCTTGCTCTGCGGCGGGTAGGGCCTCATAGCTGAAGGTTGAGACGGCCAGGGGTGCGCCGGCTTGGTTCAGTGCGTAGCGGACGACACGATCATTGCGGCTGCCGCAGACCAGGATCCCGACAGTCGGGGCATGCGAGGCGCGGCGCAGGCGATCCTCGACCAGGGCGACGTAGAACTGCAGCTGCCCGGCGTGTTCTGGCTTGAACTTGCCGGTCTTGAGCTCAATGACGACGTACCGCAGTTGCTCGACGTGGAAGAACAGTAGGTCAGCGTAGAAGTCCTCGCCCCCGACGTCGAAGTGCACTTGTCTTCCCACGAACGCGAATCCCGGGCCGAGCTCGCGCAGCGTATCGACGATCCGGTCGGTCAGGGACTCCTCGAGCTCACGCTCGGCGACCTCGCCGGACAGGTCCAGAAAATCAAGGATCAGCGGGTCCTTGGCGATCTGCTGGGCAAGCTCGGAATCTTGCGCAACAAGCTGTTGCGCAAAATTCGACGGAGCCGCCCCGCGGCGTTCGAGGGCGCTGCTGGCGATCATGTTGGCCAGCACGTTGCGCGACCAGCCGTGCTCGACGGCCGCGGCTGCGTACTTGTCTCGATCGTCCTGAGCGCTGAGCTTGTCCAGCAGGACAGTCACGTGCCCCCAGGGCAAGTACGCAACAGGCTGTTGCGCGATTGGTCCGGCAGTCCAGGCGCCGGCGAAGGTCGCCATGTACTGCAGGTTTCGGGCAGAAAAGCCCTTCATCTGGGGAAACTCGGCCCGAAGATCCTCGGCGAGCCTGCGAATCACACCGTTACCCCACCCCTGTCGGGCGCTCTCCTCGCGCACAGCCTGTCCGATGGACCAGTACAGCTCGATCAGCTGGGTGTTGACCCTTCGCTGCGCGGTGACCTGTGCTCGTCGGACCCTGTCCTTGAGATCCTCGACGAGGCGCCCATAGTTGGATGGCAGGTCCAGGTCCCGGGAGGTCACCCGTCCATCCTGACAGGTTTACCCCGGCACGCTGGATAGCAACCGGCTGCAGATGTGCCAGGCCCGTCAATGGCGACTCGCCGGGGCCGGGCCCTCAAAGTTCAATCCCTGCCGGCGGGAAGAGCCTTCACCGCCTCACTCAGGGCCAAGCCGAGGCCAGCTCCGATGAGGCCGGCGCCGATGGCGCCTCCGGCGACCATGGGCAGGACCGCCGACGACGCCAGGACGGCGACTCCGGACAGTCCCAGGCCTGTCACGCCGGAGGCGATGCCGACGAACGTCCCCGGACGGCCAATGTGATGTCCGCGACCGGCGGGCACGGCGACCATCACGGTCACCGCGATCGCCCAGTACGCGCACACGCTCAGAGTGAGCGCGAGCATTGTTGCATCCACAATCTTCTCCGTTCAGTCGTTGGTACGTGGAATTGTCCACCCGGCTCATGTCGCCGCCGGTGTGCTCGCCGCCGGACGCCGGGCGCCTTAGCAGCGGTCAGCGCTCGATCCTCGACATGGGCGCGGGCGTAACCTAGAATGGGTAACGTAGGAAACAAAACACGTTACCGATTACCGGTTACCGGACACTGAATCTGGAAGGGCTGCCATGTCGACGTCGGAGAAGATCGCTCACGCCTACGGCGTACTCGTCGCGCGTGGGGACAAGGTCACCGTGCGGGCGGTGCAGAAGCAGGCGGGGGTGCGGATCGGCGAGGTAGCGGCGTGGATGCGCGAGCACGCCACGGGCGCAGCAGGCGAGGTGCCCGAGGCCCCGGACTTGTCGGAGCCGATGTCGGCGATGGTGGCCTCGGTGTGGGCGGCGGCGTGGAAGCGCGCCGCCGAGCAGGCCGACGAGGCCACCGCGGTGGCGCTCGATGCCGCGCGCGCCGGCGAGGCCGACGCCCTCGCCGCGGCGGAGACCGCCACCGCGCAACAAGCAGACGCCGACGCGGCCCGAGATGAGGCGGTCCGGGACGCCGAGCAGCTGCGCACCGAGCTGGCCCAGGTCCGCCAGCAACTCGAGACGATGCAGCGTGAGGCAGAGCAGGCGCGCGTGCAGGCTGAGGAGGCTGACCGTGCCCGGGTGCGGGCCGAGGCCACTTCGGACACCTTGCGTGAACTGTTGGACGCGTTTCGTTCCTCCGGGCAGGCCGACGAGGACAAGTAGCGATCCGCACCGGGGCGGCCTTGTCGTGTCGGACCGGGCGAGCACACTGACAAAGCAGGACAGGCAATGAACAAGCGGCCCGGACTTCCGTCAGGTGCGGTCGGGCCGTAACGGGACGAACGCCAACACGGGAGGGGTGTCATGTGGGATCTACAGACCGCGGTACAGGCCGTTGCGGTGGTCGCGGTGGCCTCGCTTCTGGTGCCGCCGCTGGCACGCGGCATCGGAGGCATCTGCGCCGTGATCGGCTTCTGTGGGGTGGTGCAGTCGAGCTCCTGGGCGCCGACGGTGATGGCGTTGGGGATGGTGGCGTGGTTTGTCGGGCACTGGTCGTTCGCGGTCCGCAATGACGTGCATTACCGGTCGCGTCTGGCGCTGGTGGTGATCGACAAGACACCGCTACGGTGGGCGATTCCGCGTTACTGGCAGTTGCGCCGCCAGAGACGCATGGCGGCCGCCCGCTGACACTTCCCACCCGACCGATACAGCTATGGCCCCACCTCTTTTGTGGGGCCATAGCTGTAGGTGTGTGGAGACGATTCTAGAACAGTGGCGGCTCTTCTAGCGGCGCGGTGTTGCCGCAAGCTTGGGCGTAGGCGTGCGGGTTCCAGCCGCCGGCGACCGCGTCGCGGACCGCGAGGGAGCGGGCGTTCCGGTCGTGGCGTTCTGTGGCGTTGCGGATGATGCCGGTGCGTCCGCAGGCGACCGCGTACAGCAGGTTCGCCGATTGGGTGGAGGCGATGAGATGGTCCGGGTCTACGCGCACGCACAAGGGTTCGTTGCAGCGGTGCTCACCGATCGCCTCGGCGGTCAGTTGGCCGGCGACTAGGAGGGCGAAGCGGTGCGCGTACTCGGTTCTGCTGACGCCGCCTTGTCGCCAGGTGATCCGTCCGTACCCGTCGGAGATGGCGCCGGTCCAGATGTGACATCCATCGCCCGGGGCGCGCACGACACGGGACTCAAACGCGGCAATCGCCGCCTCGGTCGGAGGCAGCGTTGAGTCGTAGGGCCGGGACCGTGTCGGGACAGGCTGTGGCCGGGGACGGGCGTCCATTCCCGGGAGCGGGATGTCCTCGAACCACCGGCCCGAGGAAGGCTCAGGGCTGCTGGTCACCGTTGGTGTCCGCCGAGGTCTGATTCGCCGCTGGCGTGTCACCGCCGTCGGCATCGTTGACCGTGTCGTCGGTGTCGGTGGTGTTGTCCTTGGCGGCGCGGATCGCCGCCCCGACCTCGCGGGCGGACAGTCCGGTCATCTCCGCCAGCTCGGCCTGCGCCACACCCAGGTCCCGAAGCTCGACCAGCGCATCGCCGAGGGCGATCTGCGCGTCATCGCGGGCATCGATCGCCGAGAACACCGCGACCAACTTGGCCTCACGCTTGCGCGCCCGCTCCAGCTCGTCGGCCATCGCCTGACGAGCCCGCGCGCGTGCGGTCTGTGAACGCGAATCAGTCCTGGTAGCCGCCATGTGATCGACCCTATTACCCCACCCATCGTGCCGCAATGCCCAACCACCACACCGCCACGATCGTCTCCCCGTCCTGGTCCCCGATCGCCGCACCACATCTAGCACTGGCCGTGCTAGAGCATCCTCGCTGTCGCTCGCTTAAACAGCCTCACACAGTAGGCACTACTAGTGACGTCCGGAAAACACCTGCTCAGCGCGCCGCCGACGCGGCGTGCGTAGACGCCGCCCCGCGGCGGCTCTACGCTGGGGCTCATGATGAGCCTCCGAGCGGTGCACGCGGGTACTGGATACCAGTACCTGCTGCGCTCGGTCGCCACCCATGACGCTGACCCCGAGGGCAAGTCGCTGTCGGACTACTACGCGGCCAAGGGAACACCGCCCGGGCGGTGGATCGGCAGCGGATTGGCCGGCCTTCTGTCTGAGACAGCGACCGCCGGCGCAGTCGTGGGCGAGGTCCAAATGGCCGCCCTGTACGGCGAAGGGCTACACCCGGACACCGATCAGATGATGGCCGAAGGGAAGAGTCTGGGCGCCTGCAAGCTGGGCCGGGCCTACCCCCTGTACTCCGGAGATGTCCCCGTCCTCGCGGCGATCTCCGCCGCTGAAAAGTCATTCCTCACTGCCGAGGGACGCCGCCCCAATTCCGACGAGAGAAACCAACTTGCCGAGAGCGTGGCCCGGCCGTTCTATCGCGATGAGTTTGGCTATGAACACGCCTCCGGCAAGGACGTCATCGCCTGGGTAAACCGCGAACGGGACAAGGTCCGCCAGGCCGTCGCCGGATTCGATTTCACCTTCTCACCGGTCAAAAGTGTCAGCGTTCTGTGGGCGCTGTCCGACGAACACACGGCCTCGAAAGTGGCGGCACTACACCATCAGGCCGTGGCCGAGGCCCTGCGATGGGCCGAGGACAATGCGATCTACACCCGCGTGGGTGCCGGCGGCATCGAGCAGGTGAAAACCAGGGGCATCGTCGCAGCTGAGTTCACGCACTTCGACACCCGTGGAGGAGACCCGGACCTGCACTCGCACGTGTTGATCGCCAACAAGGTGCAAGGCCCCGACGGCCGGTGGCGCACGCTGGATTCGCGGACGATCCACCAGATGCACCAGGCGATCTCAGCTCGCTACGACGCTGTCCTGCACGACCTTCTCTCCCGCCGGATGGGTCTGGACTTCGAGGCGCACTACCCGCACCCGGACAAGGCGCCGATCTGGGAAATCAAGGGCATCGACCGCCGTCTCATCGACGTGTTCTCGTCCCGCCGAGCACTAGCGCGCCCGGTCTACGAGCAGCTCGTTGCCGAGTACGTAGATAAGAACGGACGCCAGCCCACCCAGCGAGCGGCGTACGCCCTGTGGCAGAAGGCGATCCTCGATACCCGCGACGCCAAAAAGCCCGCCCAGTCCCTCGATGAGCACCGTGCCACCTGGCGCCGGGTAGCTGAGCAGGCCATCGGCGCAGACGCCGTCTCATCCGTTGTCCGGGACGTCACCGAGCAGGCCACCGTCGATGCGCAGCGCAAGGTTTTTGACACCGATAGCCACGCCCGACAGGTCGCCGAGCAGGCCGTCCAATCGGTGTCGTCACGCCGCGCGCAGTTCCGCCGGTCGCACGTCGACACCGCCGTATCCACAGCTCTGAAGGGCTACCGGTTCGCCTCCTCAGGCGCCCTCGACCAAGCCCACGCCACAGTCATGGACATCGCGCTTCGCGAGCTCATGGTGGAGCTGACGCCACCTGATCCACTGAGCCTGCCCGAGGCCCTGACCGGCCACACCGGCGCAGGAATCGACCGGCACGCCAACGCCGAGAAGTACACCACCCAAGCCGTGCTCGACGCCGAGACCCGCGTCCTCGATGCAGCCCGCACCCCGGTGGCAGTGATCGCACCCCGCGCCAAGCTCGAGAAGGCACTTGCCGCCCACGAAAGGACCACAGGCTGGCCGCTCAACACCGGGCAGAAGGAACTGGCCCACCACCTCGTCGGAGCGGGAACCCTGCTCGCCGCCGGCGTCGGACCGGCCGGTACCGGTAAGACCACCGCCATGAAAGTGGTCGTGCAGGCATGGGAGAACACGGGCCGCCACGTCATCGGTCTAGCGCCCTCCGCGGCAGCGGCCAGCGTGCTGGCTGAGGACATCGACACCGACTGCCACACCATCGACTCCCTGACCTTCACCTGGCTCGGCCGCAACCCAGGCGCCCCGGGACGGAGCCTCGAGGCGCTGCCGGTGACCATCCGCCCCGGCGACATGCTCCTAGTCGACGAAGCGGGCATGGCCAGCACCGAAAACCTCGCCGCGCTGACCGAAATCGCCGCCGAATCCGGCGCCGTCCTGCGCCTGATCGGAGACCCGAAACAGCTCGCCGCCGTCGAGACCGGCGGCCTGTTCGCCGACCTGACCCGCACCCCGGGAACAGTCGAACTGAGCGAAGTCATGCGCATGGGAGCAGACACCGAACAGGCCGAGGCAACGCTCGCCCTCCGCGAAGGCAACACCGACGCCCTGGACCTCTACGCGCACCGCGGCTGGATCCGTGGCGGACACCGCGAGCAGATGCTCACCGACGCCGTTCAAGCCTTCCTCGACGACACCAAGGCCGGCCGCAAGAGCCTGGTCATCGCCTCGAACAACAGCGACGTCGACTCGCTCAACGAGGTCATCCGCGCCGACCGGATCGCCCACGGACACGTCGACGACACCCGCACCACGCGCCTTTCCCGAGGCGACACCGTCGGCGTCGGCGACACGATCATCGCACGCGAGAACGCCAAGCTCTACACCTCCGACAGCAAGTACCTCGGCCGGGTGATCAACGGCCAACTATTCACCCTCACCGGCATCGCCGACGACGGCTCACTAAGCGTGCGCGACATCAACACCGGCAACGATATGGTCGTGCCTGCCAGCTACGCGAGCAAGAGCATGCACCTGGGCTACGCGACGACTATCCACCGTGCCCAGGGCGCCACCGTCGATGTCACCCACGCAGTCGTCGACACCTCGGTGGACCGTGCCGGCCTGTACGTCGCGATGACCCGCGGCAAGAAGGAGAACCGCGCCTACGCCGTGTGCGAACCCACGGTCGACCTGTCTGCCGAGGACGCCCACATGCACTCAGCCGGCGACCACGACGCCCCCACCGCCGCCGAGGTACTGGCCGCCATTCTTGGGCGCGACACCCACCAAGCCTCCGCGACCGCAACACTGCGCGAGGAGATGGATAACGCCACCGACCCGGCGCGCATTGAAGCGCTGTACCGCCACGGCGTCGACCTCGCTGCCCAAGCCTTCACCAGCTCCACGCTGCCCACCTACATCGACGCCCTGCCGCGCCTCTACGGCCGACACCTCGAGCCCGGAGGCGACCAGTACGACGTGCTCGCCCGAGCCTGGACCGACGCCGCCAAGACCGGCCATGACCCCCGCGAGCTGTGGGCCGAGGCCACTGCGAACCTGGAGACCGCCGACAGTCCAGGGGCCGTCATCGCGCACCGGATACGTCACGCGACAAATGAGGACCGGGACCGGGATGCCCTGCCCACCCC
>NZ_JABFAN010000016.1:79554-136504 GCF_017168155.1 Dietzia sp. KRD202
CCGGGTTCCTCCCCCTCTGCTAACCGAGCCTTCTTGTCGTACCACAGAGAACTCAGACCGCTCGCCATCTCGCGCATTCCGTCGAACGTCTCGTCGAGGTCCGCAGGACCACCGTTCGCTTCCTCGATCGAGGTTGCAATATCTGACCAGTACACGAGTTTGCGACGTTCCTCGTAGGGGAAGTCCAAGAGCGTCGCGAGCATTCGAGCTGTCAGTTCGATCGAGACAGTCTGGACCCAGTCGAACGGCTGATTCACCGGCAAGTCGTCTAGTACCTCGCGAACCCGAGACCGAATGAGCGTCTCCATCTCGCGCAGGTTCTTCGGTGCGACCACCCCTTGCACAGCTGCTCGCTGCACGTCGTGGCGCGGTGGGTCCATCGCGATGAACATCTCGATATCGAGAAAACGAGGCGGGGCCCCGATCACTATCATCGGCTCGGCGGAGAAGACCTCATGGTTCTTATCGACCGCGATGATGTCTTCATGTCGGGTCACTGACCAGAACGGCCCGAACGCACTGTTGGGCTGAAAGTGGACCGGAGCCTCGTTTCGCAGGCGCTCATAGTAGGACTGCCAGCGTCCTTGCCGATAGAGAAAGGGATTACTGAGGTCGATGTCGGCGAGTTCGACGTCCTCGACGGGGGGGATGGGCTTCTCTACGAAGAGCTTCTTCCCATTCGTCCTTGTCACCCAGCGCCGAGTCCTGTCGTACAGATGGGCGCCCCGGATCTGCAGATCCATCGGGATGGCCGACTGAACCTTGTCGCCGATCGTATCGGAAACCTTCACGTGTCTCACCTTGTCTTTCGTCGTTACATCTGGAACGTCGTTACATCTGGAACTCTGGCACCTGGACGGTAAGGCCGTCCCAATCCGCGGACGCGGTCATCTGGCACGACAGTCGGGAGGTCGGCAGCCGTTCGGGGTTCATTGAGAGCATCTCTTCTTCACTTGCTCCCGAGAGGCCCACCACGTCGGACCATTGCGGATCAACGATGACATGACACGTGCCGCACGCGGCTTCGCCTCCGCAATCGGCGTCGATTCCGGGCACCGCGTTGTTGACGGCGATCCGCATGAGTGACTGCCCCTCCTCCAAGGGCACCTCGTGCTCCTCGCCGTCGTGGGAGACAAAGGTTACAACTGCCATAGTGAACTCCTGATACGTAGTATTTGACGTCCTTTGGCCCGTTGAGTTTTCCGTTGGTCAGCGCAGGCTCAGTGGCCTTCTTGTCACGCTTCTTTCCCTGGGCTCAGACGGCCGCGGCGGGCGCCTCGTGCGTCCGTCTCTACGTGGGTCGGCGCGCCTCTTCTCGGTGGAGTGGCCGTCCTCGACGCCACTGTGACGTCGGCCACGTTCGTGACCCAGTCTGGAACGCCCGACCCACTTTGTCAACGAATATTCCCTAGTGAATCTCGTTCACGGGCCGGGGGGGCCTCGACCCGGTAGCATCCGGGAGGTGACCGAGTCGGCAAGCGCGCCCCCGCGGCGCAGCCCCCGGATGGTTAAGCGCCGCGCGCAGAACTGCGAGCGCATCCTCGACGCCGCCGAGCGGGCGTTCGTCTCCGGGCAGCGCAACGTCCGGATGGAGCAGATCGCCGAGGACTCGGACATGTCAGTGGGCGCGCTCTACAAGTACTTCGGCAGCAAGGACGGCATCCTGCTCGCCCTCGCCGACCGCGCGCTGACCCGGTTCAGCACCTACCTCGACGAGGCCCTCCGTCCCGAGTACTCGCCCCTCGAGCAGGTCATCGCCGCCAGCGACGTGTACCTGCGGTTCTACCTGGACCACCGCGGGTCGTTCCGCTTCCTCGCCTTCGACGGCCACGGTTCCGGCCTCTCCGCCAGCGCCCACGAGCTGAGCCAACAAGTCGGCGACCGCCTCGACGAGATCCTCGGCCGGTTCCAAGCACACCTCGAAAGCGCCATCGCCACGGGCGAGGCCTCGCCCGACTACCCGCCGAAAGAAACCGCGCTCTTCCTCTGGGGCGCATGGAACGGCGTCGTCTCCCTGACCCTGCGCAATGACCGCATGGCACTCACCGACGATCAACTCGCCGCCACCCTCGACGTCGGCCGCCGCCTCGTCAACGAGGGACTCGCCCACCCCAGCTTCCGCATCCGCGGCCACTCGCGCGCCCGCGTCATGGACCCCACCAAGAACTGGTAAGCGCGCACCCACGGCCCCACCCGACAGCCCGCTCACGAGCGACCACCACTCACTGGCCACACGACCGCCAGTCACGTACCTGGGCTCCCACATCCCGGTGTCGCTGTGGGAACGAGGAATCACCGGGATTACCGTGGCCCCGCCGGCGGGCAACACCGCCCTGGCCGCCGTCTTGGATACCTACAACCTGACCGCCGATAGCCGGCGCTCCCCTCCCTCTGGGCAGAATCGCCTTCGGGTCGTCGCCTGGGCCCTGGGCGCCGACGACCCGCCGCAGCGCCCGCTCGCCGGCGATATCCGGGCGAGCACTATCCCGCCGGACGCCACAGGCGGGTAACATAGGTAACGGAAAACGTTTCCGGTTACTCGTTACCGATCGGAGGGGAGATGGCTATGTCGACGTCGGAGAAGATCGCCAGGGCCTATGGGGTGCTCGTCGCGCGAGGGGACAAGGTCACCGTGCGCAGCGTGCAGCGTGAAGCGGGGGTGCGCATCGGTGAGGTGGCCGCGTGGATGCGCGAGCACGCCACCGGCGCTGCCGGGGACGTGCCCGAGGCTCCGGATCTGTCGGAGGCGATGTCGGCGATGGTGCAGTCGGTGTGGGCCGCGGCGTGGAAGCGGGCCGCGGAGCAGGCGGACGAGGCGACCGCTGTGGCGCTGGATGCAGCCCGCACTGGCGAAGCAGACGCCCTGGCCGCCGCCGAGCAGGCCGCCACGCAGAGAGATGACGCCGTCGCGGCCTGCGATCGCGCCGCTGGCGAGGTCGAAGGGTTGCGCGCGGAGCTGGCGCAGCTGCGCGGGCAGCTTGACGCGGCCCTTCGGGACGCGCAGGACGCGCGCGCCGAGGCCGAGCAGGCCGACCGGGCCCGGGTCCGCGCCGAGGCGACCTCGGACACTCTGCGTGAAGTGCTGGACTCACTACGCGATAACACTCGCGAGGCCGGCCCGGCCGGCACACCGTCGACCGCAACTGAACGCCCCGACGAGCGCCCCTGAGAACTGAGTGTCAGAGGTGGCAGCCACACCCCAAGGGCACGACGATCATTCGGGGACGCCGAGCTCGGCGGACCGACTCGAGTCGTAGGTAGGCGGCGTCCACGGCGCCCGCGGCCTGAGGGAGAAGGTGGCACGCAATGTGGGATCTTGGCACGGCGACGTTGGCGGTCGCGGTGGTGGCGGGCGGTGCCCTCGTGCTTCCTCCGACCGCGCGAGGTGTGGGCGGGATGTGCGCGATCATCGGCTTGCTCGGGGTGATGCAGGGGGCGAACGTGGGCGCCGACTCCTCGCGGCGCTGGGGACGCTGGCCTGGTTTATCGGGCACTGGTCGTTCGCGGTCCGCAATGATGCGCGGTACCGGTCACGGTTGGCGCGCGTGGTGATCGACCAGACGCCGCCCGCGGTGGACGCTGCCGCAGTTCTGGGAACTGCGAAAGCGCAAGACGCGCGAGTGACTGAACGCTGACACATCTCTTCCGACCGGAACGAGAAAAGGCCCCGCGGTGTGGCGGGGCCTTTGTTGTGGGTAAGCGTACGTCAGATCAGAACAGCGAAGGTGTATCCAGGGGTGCGGTATTGCCGGATGCGGCGCTGTAGGCGATGGGGTCCCAGCCACCAGAGACTGCGTTGCGGACGGCCAGGGAGCGGGCGTGGCGGTCTTGCCGTCTGAGGGAGGTTCGGATAATTCCGGTGCGTCCGCAGGCGACGGCGTAGTTCAGGTTCGCCGCCTGTGTGGACGGGATCAGGTGATCGGGATCAACGCGCACGCATAGTGGCTCGTTGCAGCGGTGTTCGGCGACGACGCCGGCCAGGTCGATGCCGTCGAGTAGAAGCGCGAACCGGTGCGCTGATTCGGTGCGGCTCACGCCGCCTTCGCGCCAGCTCAAGCGTCCGTACCCATCAACACCGGAGACGGCCCCCGTGAACAGCCAATGTCCGTCGCCGGGGGCTCGTACGACCTTGGCCCAGAACGCGGCGATTGCCTCCGGAGTGGGGGGCAGTGTCGCGCTGTAGGGGCGCGAGTTAGCCGACGGCCCAGACGAGGTGGACCGTGGTTCCAGGTCCAGTCCCGGCAGGGGAACGTCCCCACACCACGGCCCACCGCGGGGATCAGTGGTTGCTGGCACCGTTGCTGTCCGAACTGTCTACAGCCGTGCCCGTCTCAGCGTCTTCGCTCGCACTCCCGGTGCTCTCTGACTCAGACTCGCCGCTGGCTTCGTCGTTGTCGTCCTCGGAGTTTTTTGCGCTGCGGATCGCTGCACCGACGTCGCGGGCAGACAGGCCGGTCATCTCGGCTAGGTCGGACTGGGGGACGCCGAGGCCCCGGAGCTCGATGAGCGCGCCGCCGAGGGTGGCTTCTGCTTCCTCGCGGGCGTCGATCGCGGAGAACACGGCAATAAGCTTGGACTCGCGCTTGCGCGCTCGCTCCAACTCGACGGCCATTGCTTGGCGGGCGCGGGCCCGTGCGGTCTGTGAACGGGAGTCTGTCTTCGCGAGGCCCATACGCTCGACCCTATTGGTCGCCGCTCTCCCCCGCAGTCGCCCACGCTCTGGCTGCCCACGCTCGGGCTGCGGCTGCCCGCCGCAGCTTCCGCACCGCCCCGGCCAGTCGCCCTCCGTGCGTCCGCCACAAAACCCGACTCGCTCTCGCTCCTCTGAACAGTCTTACACAGTAGGCATTACTAATGACGCCTGGAAAACCGCTGGTCACCGACCCGGCCAGCCGCGCCGATAGACGCGCCCAGACGCCCCCGCCTAGACTGGCGTTCATGATGAGCCTGCGGGCGGTGCACGCCGGGACTGGATACCAGTACTTGCTGCGCTCCGTGGCCACCCACGACGCCGACCCGCAAGGGCAAAGCCTGTCGGACTACTACGCCGCCAAGGGCACCCCACCGGGCCGCTGGATCGGCTCCGGACTGACCGGGCTGGCATCCGAGAACGCCATCTCGGGATCGGTCGTCACCGAAGCACAGATGGCCGCACTGTACGGCGAAGGCCTGCACCCGGACACCGACGACCTCATGGAATCAGGGACGCCACTGTCGGCCTGCAAACTGGGCCGCTCCTACTCCCTGTACGCCTCCGGCGTGCCGGTCCTGGCGGCGATCGACGCCGCTGAGAAGGCGTTCGTCTCTGGCGAAGGCAGGCGCCCCACCACGGATGAGAAGGGCCAGATCGCCGAGAGTGTCGGACGCGGTTTCTACACCGAGCAGTTCGGCTACGACCACGCCTCCGGGCGCGACGTCATCGCCTGGGTCAACCGCGAACGAGACAAGGTCCGCCAGGCCGTGGCCGGGTTCGACTTCACCTTCTCCCCGGTCAAAAGTGTCAGCGTCTGGTGGGCAATGGCCGACGAGCACACCGCCTCCCACATCGCGGCGCTGCACCACGAAGCAGTCGCCGAAGCACTCACCTGGGCCGAGAACAATGCGGTGTACACGCGGGTGGGAACCAACGGCATCGAGCAGGTCTCCACCGGCGGGATCGTGGCCAGTGAGTTCACCCATTTCGACACCCGCGGCGGGGACCCGGACCTGCACTCGCACGTATTGATCGCCAACAAAGTGCAAGGCCCCGACGGGCGGTGGCGCACCCTGGACTCACGCGCAATCCACCAGATGCACCAGGCGATCTCCGCCCGCTACGACGCCGTCCTGCACGACCTCATCACCCGCCGAATGGGCGCGCGATTTGTGGCCCACTACCCGCACCGAGACAAGGCGCCCATCTGGGAAGTCGCCGGTATTGACCGCCGCCTGATCGACGCGTTCTCCTCCCGCCGGACCCTGGCCCGTCCGGTCTACGACCGACTGGTCACCGAGTACGTCCAGGCCAATGGTCGCCAACCCTCGCAGCGGGCCGCGTACGCCCTGTGGCAGAAAGCCATCCTCGACACACGCGATGCAAAGAAGCCCGCACAGTCCCTCGATGAGCACCGGCAGACCTGGCACAAGGTGGCCGCCGAGCGCATTGGCCAGGACGCCCTTGCGGCCATGCTCTCCGGCGTCCGAGGTGCCGGCGCAGAGCAGGACCGACCCCTGTACTCAGGCAGCGAACACGCCACCGACGTGGCAACCAAAGCTGTACGCGCGGTGACCTCCCAGCGGGCGCAGTTCCGCCAGTCGCACGTGGACACGGCAGTGTCGACCGTCCTGAAGGGATACCGGTTTGCCTCCGCCGGCGACCTGGAGCAAGCCCACAGCCAGGTCATGGAAGAGGCGATGGGAGCGCACGTCGTGGCCCTGACACCGCCGGAAATGCTGGACCTACCGGAGGCACTGACGGGTGAGTCCGGGGCCGGGGTGGACCGTCACGCCAACTCCCGCAAATACACCACCGCCGCGGTCCTTGAAGCCGAGACACTGACCCTCGAGGCGGCCACCACACCGGTTGCGGTGTTCGCCTCAGGCGCCGACATTGAGCAGGCCCTGGCCCGCCACGAACTCGAGCACGGGTGGGCGCTCAACGCCGGGCAGGCCGCGATGGCGCGTCACCTTCTCACCTCCGGCACGCTCGTTGCCGCCGGAGTTGGCCCAGCCGGTACCGGCAAGACCGCGAGCATGAAACTCCTCGCCCAAACCTGGCAGGACAGCGGGCGAGGTGTCATCGGATTGGCGCCCTCGGCAGCGGCGGCATCCATCCTTTCCGATGAGATCGGTGCGACCTCCCACACCATCGATTCGGTGACCTTCACCTGGCGCGGACTACACCCCAACCAACCGGAGAAGACCCTGTCGGCACTGCCGATCAAGATCGCCCCCGGCGACATGCTCCTGGTCGATGAGGCCGGAATGTCGAGCACCGAAAACCTGGCCGCACTGACAGAGATCGCCGCTGAATCGGGAGCTGTTGTTCGGCTCATCGGTGACCCCAAGCAGCTCGCAGCCGTCGAAACCGGCGGACTGTTCGGAGAGGTCGCGCGCACCCCAGGAACGCCCGAGCTGCGCGAGGTCATGCGCATGGGCAGCGACACCGAACAAGCCGCCGCCACACTCTCCCTACGCGAGGGAAACCCCGACGCCCTGGCCCTGTACTCCCAGCGGGGATGGATCACCGGCGGCACCCGCGAGCAGATGCTCACCGAGGCAGTGGAGGCCTACCTCACCGACACAGGTGCCGGCCGAAACTCGTTGATCATCGCCTCGAGGAACACCGACGTCGACACCCTCAACGAGATCATCCGCTCAGGCCGCATCACCGCCGGGATCGTCGACGCATCCTGCGAAACCCGAGTCGCTAGAGGCGACACCATCGGCGTCGGGGACACCGTCATCGCCCGCAAGAACGCCAAGCTCTACACCGAAGACCGCAAGTACCTGGGCCGGGTCATCAACGGGCAACTGTTCACCGTCACCGGCCTCACAGGCGACGGCTCGGTGGCCGTGCAAGATATCAACACCGACGAGCAGATGCTCGTACCCGGCAGCTACGCGCAAGACAACATCCACCTGGGTTACGCCTCCACCATCCACCGAGCCCAGGGCGCCACCGTGGAGACCACCCACGCCGTGGTGGACACCTCCGTCGACCGGGCCGGCCTCTATGTCGCCATGACCCGAGGCAAGCAAGAGAACCGCGCCTACGCCGTCTGCGAGCCCGTCGTTGATTTCGTGGCGGAAGATGCCCACATGCACTCGGCTGGCGACCGGGACGCACCTACCGCCTCGGAAGTTCTGGCGACCATTCTGCGGCGCGACACCCACCAAGCCTCGGCCACTGCGGCCCTGCGCGAAGAGATGGACCACGCCACCGACCCGGCGCGTCTGGAAGCGCTGTATCGGCACGGCGTCGACCTGGCCGCCGACGCCTTCACCAGCGCCACTTTGGCCGAATACACCGACGCTCTCCCCCGTCTCTACAGTCGCCAGCTCGAGGCAGATCCCGACCAATACGCGGCGATCGCCCAAGCCTGGACCGACGCGGCAAAAGCCGGCCGCGACCCACGCGAACACTGGACGCAGGCCACAGCGAACCTCGAAACCGCGGACTCCCCCGGTGCCGTCATCGCCCACCGCTTGCGTCACGTGACCGCCGCCGGTCAAGACCGAAGCGCTCTGCCCACTCCCCCACCGGCAACCGCTACTGGCGATGCCGAACTCGCGGCCTGGCTCACCGCCACCCACGACGAACTGACGACCTCGCCCGACGAGGACACCGCCCAGGCGCCCTCGGTGGACGTGGACGACTTCACTGCCTCCTACCTCGACCACCGGGCCGCAGAGGAAGAAAGCGGCCCGGACACCCACTCGACGACCGGATCGCCCTGGGGACCTACGACCGACTCCTCTCCCGACCTCTGGTGACTTGTCCGCTTCGAGCAGGCGGTCAACTGGAGGTGTTAGGCGGCAGTGGCGGCCCATTGATGGGGCGCGGCCAGCACGTCCGCCGCAGGCAGCGCAGCGCGGGCCGCGGCCACCAGTTCCCACCAACTACCGGGGTCTGGCTCGCGGTGGCGATCTTGCGCGGCCATTGCTGCCCCCCAGGTGGTTGCCTCCACCGGCGGCCCGGTCGCGGTGGCCCCGTAGGCCAGGGCGATATCGACGGGGTGGACCTGCTCGGCTTCGGCCGGGCTGGGGAAGCTCCCCCATTCGGCAAGCGCGTCGGAGTCTTCTGCCTGGTAGCGGGTGGTGAACCACCACACGAATACCGCCGATTGGAGGCGGTACAGGCGGACCCGATCGGCGTGGGCCCCTGTCACCCCTGCGGCGGCGGCGGCCCGGGTTAGGCGGGAGCGCCCCTGGTAGGCGCGCCCGCTGGCGGTGCATAGACCGAGGGACTGCAGGGCACGGAGTTTGCTGCGCACGGTGGCCGCGCACACGCCCAAGCGTGTCGCCAGCTCCCCCACCGATACTCGCCCGGTCCGGAGCAGGTCCCACACCCGCATCCCCAGGACACCCAGAGGGCGGGCGTGCCAGATGTCGGCGCGAGCGCATTCCAGTTCCTCATGAAGTTGCTGCGCTAGGACTGGAGTAAATACTGCGCCACTTCCTGTCTCCCCGCCCCCGCGGGTAGCCACCCGCCAGGTCGCGGCCCACGGGCCAACTGCTCGCTGCGTGCGGCGGATCCAGCCCCGGTCGGCGAGATCGGTAAGCCGGTCAGCGACGGTGTCCCTGACCAGGCCGGCGGCCAGAGCCCAGTCACGCTCAGAGAAGTGGACCTCCTCGGAGGCTGCCGAGAGGACGCGTGCGGCCAGGGCGAGCAGGACGAGTCGGCTCTGCGCTCCGGTTTTGCCCTGCCACTGCTCGGGCTGGGCCTCCATGCGCGCGATCAGATCGGCGACGGTGCGCTCGGCGGTGCGGCGGGCCGGGCTGGCGGTGCACGAGGTGCGGGTGGCGTGGCTGGCGGCAGTGACGGCCTTGGCCCACTGACGAGCCAGCTCCTGTTCGGTGTCCAGCCGGGGGGTACGGCCGCCTGCGGTGCGGCGGGTGCGCAGGAATTCCAGACCGGGCCAGTTCTCGGTGAAGGCGGCTCTGGCGAGGTCGCGGTACTGCATGCGGGCGTGTGCGCACGCGAGCACGATCGACCAACCGATCGCGGAGGCATCCCCGCTGCTGGTGATGGGGGTTGAGCAGAGGGCGCGGATCTTGGCGGGCAGTGGGCGGCGTGGTCCGGCCAGATGCGGATGGCCTTCGACATCGACATGCACGGGCAGGGTGGCAACCGTCGGGTTCGCCGCGGCGGCCGGATGAGGGTGGGCGCCGAGCTGCTCGACAGCCCGCTTGAGAGCACGCAGCGATGCGGGATGAATGTCGGTGTCGCCCAGGGGTACCGAGGTTCCGCCGGAGCGGTGGGGTGAGCCCGGGGCGCGGACACAACCGGTGCGCGGGTTCGCCAGTGGGCCGCGGTCAAGTGAGGGCCACGCGGCGGCGAATGCGTCCACTACTGGCGCTAGTCGGGTCGGTGAGATCGCGGTGCTCAGGCGGATCCAGACGTGATATCCCCCGCCGGGTCCAGATGAGCACACCAGATGTTCGATCCCCGCGGCGGTGAGAGCGGATGTGCAGGCGGCGAGGTCGGCAGTGGCGGTTGAGCCGGCGTGATGGGCGTCGAAGTCCAGAGCAAGCAGGCGGAAACGGCCGGCTTCGTCTGTCAGATGCAGCGCGTACGGCACATCTGGGCCGGGGGCGCCGTCGGTGAAGCGCCGAGTTGTCGAGAAGGTGTGGGCTTTGCGCGGGTCGACCCGCACATACGGGCGCGGACTCCACACACACGCCACCGACTCCCACCACGTGTTGACCTGATGGGATGCAGTTTTGCTGGTATCAGAACAAGACACGCCGTCCGGATCGACTGGACCGTCCGGAAGGTATGACCTACCCTGAGAGGTGCTTGGAAGCACAGCTCTCCTAATTGGTGAGCAACCCGAGTTTGAGCGGCAACTCGAACTCTTGACTTTCGATCCCGGCCCACTCGCCAGTGAGCCGGGATCAGTCATTTCATGGGCTGCATGATTTTTAGTTTTCAGTCACACAGCTGATCTACCTCACGCTGGAATCGCCTCCTGGTCGTCAAAATGCGACACGGCTTTGGGCATGCCGAGGTGTGCCGCAGCGACTTCGGCTACGTACTGGTTCATAGAGATGCCGCGCGCCTTGGCTTCACGCCGAAGTGCGTCGTAAACATCCGAAGGTACGCGGACTGTCATGCGTGTCCGCTCCCCCAAGGCTGGCCTGCCAGGCCCAGAACGTGTGGTCGCCATGACGTCAAAACTGACATGGCTGACGTCAGAAATGTGTGCGACACGCTCACGACGTCACAAATGGCGGTAACAAGTGTGGCGCGGAGGCCGCTGTTTCAGCCGATCGTGGAACTCGGCCCTGAGTCATGCTCGCTTGCAACTAGTGTTTGGCGTCCTTTTGAGCTGGCATGAGTGAGTCGACGAGCACCAGCTCCATCAGGTCGATTCCATCGAGCACCGGAATGACCTGCCGCGCTGATTTCGGACAGCGGAGTTGATGGTTTCTCTACGCTGCCGTCGCCGGCTGGATGTCAGCGTAGTGCACCTCGTTCGGCCGCTTGTAGCCGAGCGCTGAATGGCGCCGTCGGGTGTTGTAGAACCCCTCGATGTAGCTGATGACGTCGCGTCTGGCCTGCCTCTTCGTGGCGTAAACGGTGCGGTAGACGCGTTCGTTCTTCAATGCTGAGAAGAACGACTCGGCCATCGCGTTATCCCAGCACACGCCCGTTCGTCCCATCGAGGAACGCATCCCCAGATTCTTGACCAAGCGCCGGTAGTCGCCCGAGGTGTAGACGCTTCCGCGGTCGGAATGGAAGATCGCCCGCGGCTCGATCACCGTCGTCGCAGCGGCGTTCTTCAGCGCCGTCTCGACCAGCTCGGTGCGCATGTGATCGGCGATCGACCAGCCCACCACTTTCTTGGAATAGCAGTCGATCACGGTCGCCAGATAGACGAACCCCTGCCAGGTGTGGATGTACGTAATGTCACCGACAAACTTGACCCCGGCACGATCGGCGGTGAAGTCGCGTTCCACCAGGTCAGGCATGTCGGCCGCCGCGTCGGCATCGGCTTCGGTGGTCACCCGAAATGGTCTCGGTTGGCAGGCAACGAGGCCTTCAGAGCGCATGATCTGCCGCACCAACTCCGGGGAGCACTCAGTGCCCTCATCGGCCAGGTCAGCGTGGATCCGCCGATACCCGTACGTGGCGTCGGTGGCGGTGAAGAAGTGCTTCACCCTGGCCGTCAGCGCCTGTCTGCGGGCCGCTGTCGCCGAGGTCGGGCGCGAGAGCCAGTTGTAGAACCCAGAGGTCGAGACGGCCAACCAGGCGCACATCTTGTAGAGCGGATTGGTCTCGGACGGGTCGTTCTTGCAGGAGTCGATGTACTCGTATCGGCTCACGGTCGCTGCTCCCGCGCGAAGTAAGCCGCTGCTTTTTTCAGAAAGGCCGTTTCAGCGCGGAGCTCGGAGTTCTCCCGCTCCAGCTCCTTAAGCCGTGCCCGCTCATCGAGCGTCACCTCAGTCTCGGTGCCGCCGTGGGTCTCGCGGTATTTGTTCACCCAGTTCCGCAACGTTTCAGGTCCGACGCCGTAGGCCACCGCGACGTCCTTGATCGTCTTCGAAGTCGTGATGACCTCCTGGCACAGCTCATCCTTGAACTCCTGGCTGAACCGCCTGCGTGATGCACTCACTGCTGGATCTCATTTCGGTAGGTCCCTCACTTTAGGAGGGCCCACTGTCCGAGATCACCGCAGCAGGCCAGAACTCGAGCCCGAAGCCTGTCGATGTCTGATCAGCAGTCTCGTGATTCCAAGTACTCGACGATGGCGCTGTCGGTGATGGACGCGATACTGATAGTGCGGTCGCCTGTTTCGTAGCGCAGTTTGTCTACCGCGCGGAGTAGCCGTGCTTTCGTTGATGGGCGCAACCGGACATTGTGCTGCTCCGTCAGTCGCTCCTCCCCCCGCGCGGCGGGCTGGTTTGTCTGTGGGGCGGACAGCGGCGCGGGAGTCGGGGTAGGTCGCTCGGGCAAGTCCGCTGCGGGGTGGGTAGTTCGTCGGATTGCGGGTTCACGCTGGACGCTCATGCTGCAGTCCCTTCGGTGATTACCAGCTCGGAAAGTAGATCCGTGTAAGCGACCTGGAGAGCTAACGCCTTGCCGCCAGTGAACCTGTGGATCGGCGTGTGAGTGCTATGCGCGTCCTGGCGGGCGGTCAGTTCCGGAATGGCGGTCTTCGCGACCAGTTCTCCGTAGGTCTCACGCAACTCGCTCTCGCGGAATCGGTGTTCGCCGGTGGCCCGCTTACGGCTAAGGACAATTTTCTCGAGCACGAGTCGGGGGTTGGGTCGTCTCTGGACATTGCGGATCGTTTCCTGAAGGTTTTCGATCCCCCGGACACTGTCGATGGTTGGCTCGGTGATGGCAATGACCCCGTCGGCTGCGCACAACACGGCAAAGAGCAACTTCCCCAGTGACGGTGGACAATCGAAGAGGACCGCGTCGTAGACCGAGAGGTCGAGCCCCTCGAACGCGATGTCGAGGCGGAAGATCAAATCGTTGGCTCCGTCCGACTCGATGTTGGCCAATGCTTCGTTGGATGGGATGAGGTCAACCCTGTCCCAAGGGGTTGCGATGACGGCATTGGCTGCAGCTCCCGCAGCGGTTCGGTTCATGAGGTCGAACGTCGTCATCATGTCGTCCGTGATTTCGACACCGAGCCCAGTGGTGGAGTTCCCCTGAGGGTCGACGTCCACAATCAGAACATTGCGTCCCTGATCGCTCAGTGCACTAGCCAGGCCGAGCGTCGTTGCAGTTTTGCCGACGCCGCCCTTCTGATTGCAGAGCGCTAACTTGCGGACCATGCGCGTTCCTCTCGAAGTGGCGGCCAACCACAGGTGCTCGCTAGGTTGGCTGGACGGTTACGTTCCCTCGGATAATCGCTGGGTAGTTCGCGTCGTAGTGCTAGCGAGGCTAACCCTGATAGATAGTGACGTAGCGAAGGCTCGCGGAGCAGCCATAACTATCAACGTTTGGCTAGCTAGCGGTGCTAGCTTAGTTAATCTAGTAACGGTAGACAAGCACGCTACTGGTGCTTCTCTAGCTTGTTGTGCACGCAGAGACGGGTCGGTGTGCCGGGCGCTGGTGCCGCTACCCCAATTCGCTTAGGGCCCCCACGGGCCTGTCGAACGTGGGCCACTACGTGGGGCCCGATCAACGAGCCCGTGCCGGGCGGTCAGGGGGCCGACGGGGTCGTCATCGGGGAACGTTTGAATGTGGACGCGACGGGTGTTGTCCCAGGTAAGGTTTCCGAGCTCGTGAAGGACTTCGAACGAGGTGCCGGCACCTGCAGAGATAGGCGTGACGGCGGCGGGGCGCCTCGCCGGACGGGCTTGGGATCACCACCGAAGCACACCCGAGGAGCTCCAGAGAAGGACTGTTAGCGCAGGTAGGGGCCGATCTACTGTAGCCGACAGTTATCCGCTCGGGGGTTCGTCGGAGCCGCTCCCAGCATCCGGAAGTAGAAATGGCTTGCACCCAGAGGGGGCCGTCACTACGCTAGGAACTGCCCACCGTTACGACGGAACGGGAAGAAGGCCTTAGAACCCCAGCCGGACGACTGGATCTAGGGCCTTTCGCTTTGTCCGGACTCTGGCATCAGAGACTCGGGGGTCCGCTTCTCGATCAGGATGCTGCCGCGGAGCACATCGATGTAGCTAACATCTCCGGAGAAGCTCGCGTTCACCGCCCCAAGCACAGCGTCCGGGATCCACAACAAGGGGTCATCGCCACCACGGCAGTGGCTAATCCTCAGGCCCCGATGCCAACCCTGGTTCTGCAACGAAACGATATGGGCGCGGTCCTGCTTGTCCTGAGAGTCGCTTCGCCGTTCGAGAGTGATGTCTAGGACATCAGCCTCTCCGAGTTCGTAGTAGAGCGTTTCCAGGCACTTTCGCCTGTGGCGCTCAGTCTTTCGGTTGCGCCCACTGAGGTGTGCAACGACTACGTGCATGGAACCCAGATCGGCGATTGTCTCTGTGATCGTGCGGCGGCGGCGATCACTTTCATCGGTCCAGTGAGGTTTGATCTGGCCTGGAAGACGAAGATGGCGTAGCGCTTCTCGGATCTCGTCGCAATCTCCTGCGGTGACGATGGCCGCCCCGATTAGGTACTCCTGAGTTGTATCGGTCCGGACGCAACTGGACTCATCAACAAACGCACGCATACCCGCCGAGGTCATTTCCACCTACTCACCGTATCCATCGGCCGCGACAACCCAGCCCGGCACTTCCTCTTACAACTTCCGCCCCTTTGGGGTACACCCGTGCGGGACGATATGTCGCCGAACATCGCTGCTGTGTCACAGGGTCTAGTTCGGTACTTATGAAACGCCTTCCCGTCGGGTCTAAGATCTATTGATACAGATTCCGGGCGAAAGGGTCTTTCGATGGCTGATCGGATCGGGACGTTGCTGAACCGTTCGGGTGACGGTGGGGAAGAGGTGCTTATCGTCAGCCGCGGGGGCGTACGGACTCGGTTCCGTCGCCGGGACGAGTTGGGTTGGAACTTTCGGGTGGAGTCGACGGACTCGGAGAACGTCATCGAGCGGAACCCAAAGCGAAAGCCGAAGCCGGCTCGCCAGGCCTCGCGTCCGCGTGGACAGCGGGTGGCGTACGTGCGGGTGTCGGCGGCGGATCAGAATGAGGCGCGTCAGCTCGAGGCGGTGGGGGAGTGCGACCGGGTCTATATCGAGAAACAGTCGGCTCGCTCGCGCGCCGATCGCGTGAAGCTCGAAGAGTGCATCGGATACCTGCGAGATGGAGACGAGCTCGTCGTTGCGTCGATGGACAGGCTCGCTCGATCCCTGGTCGATCTCAAGCAGATCGTCGGTGAGATTACCGCGAAGGGCGCGAGCGTGCGGTTCGTTCATGAGCGGGCCACCTACGCTGCTGGCGCCCAGGATCCTCGAGCGGATCTGATGCTCTCGCTGCTCGGGGCGTTCGCCGAGTTCGAGCGGGCCATCATTCGCGAACGCCAGGCTGAGGGCATCGCCATCGCCAAGGCGAAAGGCAAGTACAAGGGACGCAAACGAGTCCTGACCACCGAGCAGATCGACAAGGCCCGCGCCCGCATCGAGGCGGGGGAGGGGCCGTCAGCTATTGCCCGAGACCTCGGCGTTGGCCGATCGACACTTTACCGGGCTCTCCATCGACAAAAGTCTCAGGCGCCTGACGAGTAGCGAATGCTCGGCCGTGCGATCAACGCTCGCTCCAAGCCTGACCTACTTGGTCTTCATCTGTATGCGAATCCCCTCGCTGATATGGGAGGCGTACTGAGTTAGCTCGGGGTCGGTAATCGACCCGCCAATCTTCTTCCACTCCCGCTGGAGTGCCGGCTTGATCTCAGATACCGGACGCCCTTTATATCGCTTGGCCAAGGTGTCGAGCATCGTCTGGTAGTCAGACGCCATGCTCTTCACAGCCCTCTCCGCGGCCCTGCCGAGCTGTTTTTCCCAATCGGGATTTATCTTGAAGATTGCCATCGTGAAACCTGCTAACTGAGCCTAGGCCCGGTTGTGCGCACTGCGTTTGGAGTATCTTGCGTCGGGATTCTCGTTCGACATTTGCCTCCGGGCTCCGACTACTCGGACTCCGAGGGGGCTCGGGGCCTCGGCGCTTATGAATAGACTACTGGTGGTGTCCGACACGATCGTGGATCCTACGATCTCAGCTGGCCGAGATACATCGGTTATGGTCCGATCTCCTGATTTGGCGTTCATGAGGACGTCCCCCAACATTTCCACAGTCGGAGTTGCAGGGTCGTCAATCTGTCGGTTCTCGAGGCAGAAAATTCGAGTCAGGGTTGGACACCTAGTGCCCCGGAGTCGGCCGGAATCGCGAATGTACATGCGTCGGTTCAAGGACCGTAGGACACGGGCATCACTTAGCGCAGACTGACCGGCGAACACTGGCCTTTGCGCGGAAGCATGCCTGCTGAATAGTCAGCTTTCCCCAGAACTCACGGGCGGCACGTACGGCGGCCGCTGCTTCGATGGTCGAGCATTTCTACTGCACCGAACGTTTACTTCCGGCCGCAAATCGATCCGAGGAGAAACCTCCGCTAAATAGGTCCTCATTTAGAATTTGGAGCACCAATTTTACGTTGGTTCCATTAATCGTTAAACGATCCTCGTTCATCATTTCTGCCGGATCGTAGCCATGGCGTCGGATCTCTTCCCTCAGAGAGTCGGGGGTCATGGTCCTGATGTGCGGACGACCCTTGACTGCTAAGAATTTTCTGCGAAGAAACTGATTCCTCCTCAGGGTCTGGTCTAGGACGTCTGCGCTTCCCTCTGTCATTGGTACGGACGTTGAAACTTCGTCCACCCAGTCTCGTGTCCTCGATAATACGGCGGCAGAGTCTCTAAATAGACCCTCAAATGCAGTTTTGTTCAAGATGTAGACTTGATTCGTCGTGATAATTGCGTCATATTTATTATCGAAAGCGAATATTGGTGATGAGATTTGGTCAAGAGTGCCGTTCACTAGCTGGGCCACCATTGATTTCTTGGCCAACTGGATAGGAGACCGTTTTTTGACGAAGAGTGCGCTGTTAGTTCCATTTCCGATAAGTGCAGCGTGGCAAAGCAGCGTTTTCGTCCTGAGTTCGTCTTGGGTGGCTAGGGGGAGTGATGCGCCCTTGAACAGCTCCTCTACTAGCGAAGTGTCGAGAAGTTCCTCGGTGTTCGCCACGAGGTGAGTGTTGTCCTCGAGGTCGGTCTCTGGGGAATATGGCGCCGGATCGGTCAATGATTCAACGGCGCTCGTGGCGTGCGAGCGGAGGGATTCCTCGACCTCATTGCCGGTCTTAACTAGCCGTCCGATGGACTGTTTTCCCGAAGCCCACGCAACTATGAGCTGAAGGGCTCCCTCGGTAGTTATGGGCACGTCATCTCCGGTCATTGCAGGTTGCGTCCTGATTCAGCGTTCGAGGTGATCCTAACGGCTGGTCGTGGCCACCAGGACATCGTCCGTCATTCGATAGGCCATAACCCTATCTCCAGTCAATATTCTCTCTTTGCATATGAGGTGCGTCTGTAGGCCGTTGGCATCGGTGATTGAGAAAATACGCCATCCATACAGGAACAGAGTGGGATTGACTTGAATGAGCTCGGTGCGCATGTGCACTAGGAACGCAACTACCAGAAAGACCCCATACGCGATCAGGTCGGCGGCCGTAGGTGACGACACGGTAAGGAAAGGCAGGAGATACCCGGCCAAGTAGCTGGAAGCACCGCTTCCCGCTGGCTCGACGTCGGTCACACTGTGCTCGGTAGGGGATCCTACTTCCTGGAGCCGCATGACTGTGGGCAGAGCTATGAGGCCTACGGCGGCAGCTAGGGCGCACCCTGCTCGAAGCCAAACATCCTCGAAGCGGATCGCCAACATGATGAATAGCGGGGCGTACGAGGAGACAAACATGAGCGGCTTGGTCAGCCAGCCAGTCCCATCCCGCATAGGCACACACTAGGCGGCGACTCCGACATTCGACGGTGCCGGTCGAAGTGTGGTCGTCGCGAACATGGCGTGCGGACTACCGGGCTCGGGTACTCCATGACTTCGGTAGGGCATCAAAAGCCGTTCCGGATTCCGGTGCGCTCCTCGCTGGACGACTAGCTTGCTCAAGAGCCTGCGGATGGGCATAGCTTGGGGCTTCACTACAGCGTCGGCGACAGTGCCGGTGGTCAGGGAAGGGCGTTGGCGACGTCGATGGCTTTGCGGGTGGCTGTGACCATGGTTTGGGCGAGGATGAGGTTGCCGCCCGCTCCAATAGCCACGCCGATCCCGAACGGGGCTGCCCTGCCGAGTACGAGGATTCCTTGGCGGGTGCCGTAGCGGGTAACGAAATTGGGACCCAGAACCCGATTGATGGAGCGGATGGTGGTCGTAGGCACCGCGCCAGTGAGCAGTTTGCCAAGATGCGGTCCGGTGCGGGAGGCGGCTTTGTTGAAGAAGGCCGACCCGCTCCCGCCGACCAGGATGCTCAGCACGATTGCCTTCTGATGCTCGAGGTCGGTGATGTGGAATCCGTAGACGCGCAATGCCGCCAAGACGTGTCCAGCGGCTGCGGTTAAGAACCAAGAGACGTCTCCGGCGGTCATTGCCAACGCGGCGGCGGTTCCCACCCCAGGGACGGCGGCAGCTCCACCGGTGGCGGCCCCACTCACTGTCACTGATGACAAAAACGTCGTTTCGAGGTGTTTGAGTAGCTGATCGGGGCTCGCGTCCGGGTGTTTTTGCTGGATCCGGGCGACGCGATTCTCCGTGAGACCGTCGGCAGCGACGAGTGCCTTGTCTAGCAGTCGCATCGCTTGTGACACCTCGGCATCGTCGACGGCACCTGTGGCGGCGATTTCGCCCGTGCCGGTGTCGTAATTCTCGAGCATTCCGTACCCCTGTCATGCTCTCGGTATATCCGCTGGTCACATCACCTTATGTGCCAGGGGGCGGCTACTGGGGCGACGCCCCGATGCTCGATCACTCGTAGGTTCCCGATTAGTTCGAACGCGAGCAGCTTCATGAGGTGTCGAGTCTGCAGGAACTACAACTCGGCATCATTAGCTTGTCATAAGGTCTGGTTATCGGTCCATGCTCGTGGCCAACATCGAAGCCGGGATCGCAGGGCGGCCACATCCGGGGAAGCGGTCCTCGAGCTCCGCTGTCAGCGAAGCGGCCCGCCGGGGCGGGCGAATCCGGCCATCAATGCAACCGGCACCGATACGCAACCCAGGTGAGCTCCCGCCGCCGGTGACGTTCGAGTCCTCGACGGCGTCAGTGGCGCGATGCGAGAACGTCGTTGTCGAGAAAACCCTTCAATCCGCCGCTGAACACATCGTTGTCGTCGCCGGCGACCATATGACCGGACCCGGTGACGTCGATCAATCTGGCGGTCGGGATGAGCTCAAGCAACTCTTTGGCGCCCTCTTCGCTGACCACGTTTGATTGCGTTCCACGAACGAGCATCGTGGGAACGGTAATCGCGGCTGCGGCGTCTCGGGCGCGTTGGTATCGCACGATCGAGTCGGTCTGGCGGGTGGGTTCGTCGCCCTGGCGCAGAAACGCCGGATCCCAATGCCAATACCAGCGGCCATCGCGCAGCCGGAGGTTTTTGCGCAACCCCTGCGGGTTGGGGGTGCGGACCCGGTTCGGGGTATACGCTGCGATCGCTGCGGCAGCGTCCTCGAGGCTGTCGAAACCATCCAGGCCACTTTGCATGAACGCCATAATCTCCGCGGTGCCGCCCGGTTCGACCTTCGGGGCGATATCGACCAACACCAGACCACGAGCGAGCTCGGGATTCTCTCCTTGCCCGATCAACGACGTCATACCGCCCATCGAGGCGCCGACCAGTACCGGCGGCTGCCCCAACTCGCCGATGACCGAGGTCAGGTCGGAGACCAGAGCATCGATGCCATAGTCCCCGTCCGGTGCCCATTGGCTCTGCCCATGCCCCCGTGCATCCAGGGCGAGTGCGGACCAGCCGTCCGCCGCGAGCCTGCGTCCGGTGTTTCGCCAGGAATGCCGGGTCTGCCCGCCGCCGTGCAGCAACAGCACCACACCTTTACTGCTGACGCCTGAACCGCCGGCAGTCGCCGGTGGATCCCACCGGTCGGCGGCAAGTGTGACACCGTCACCGCGGAATTCAGGGTTTGTGACTACGGGATCCATGGCATTTCCTCACCAAGATTATCGAGTGGAGCATTCTCAGTCATGTTGCCGTGCGGGGTGAACAACAATGCATACCGCACTCGTCATCGGTACCGGGCAGCGCGCCGCGGGCCGGTACCACGGTTCGCCATAGCGTCGGGTGATGTGGGCTTGTACCTGGGTGCATATACCCAGGGCGAATCGGCCGCCACTGACTCGGGCGAGTTCGTGGCCGTGCTGGGCGAGGATCACCCGGACTGCGGGCGAACGCCACGGTGACGGCGGTTCGCAATCCTATGGCCGTCGTGCTCTCCACGGCTACCGCGAGCGGGCCGGAGGGCTCCCAGCGGGCCGAAACCGGCGTCCTCCGCCTGGGTAGAGATTCGGCGGGCTTCATCGAGCCGGACGCCGCTACCTGGGTAGTAGTCGATAGGCATGTCTTTCCATTCCGTCGCCGGCACGTCAGCATTGGCGGCCTCGTAGTCGGGGATCACGAGCCGTTCCTATGTGCACGGGGCGTGTGGTCGGCCGCCAGGAGCCGCTCCGCCATCGAGACGAGGGTGAGTTCCAGATCTGTGCGGCTCAAACCGGAATCAAAAGTGAGCACTGATTGGATGGCGCCGATGCAAGAGTGTACAAGGGTGCGCGCTGTGGCGTCATCCAACTCAGGCCTGAGCTCCAACTGTGTCGCGATCCAGTTTTCGACGTAGCGTCTCTGCAGGCGACGTATTCGGCGTGCGTGTTCATCTTGAAGGAAGTGGCTTTCCTGTCGGTAGAGGAGTACGACGTTGCGCGAGTCGAGGCAGAAGTCAATCTGGGTCTTAATGAGTTGTCGGAGTGTAGTCACACTGTCCGTGTGCTCATCGACGATTCGATCCGACCTCTCTAAAAGGTCGATCATTGGATTTTCGACGATCGCCAGAAGAACCGCATGCTTGCTCTCAAAATGTCGGTAGATCCCGGATCCGACAATACCCGAGGCTTGTCCGATATCCGCCAAGCTCACCGTGTGATATCCGCGCTCGGCGAACAGTTCCGCTGCGGCGGACACGATCTTCTCGGCCCGTTCAGGATCGCGAACCCGGCTCGGAACGCCTCCCAGCTCTTGACCAGATTTCACGTCTCGTCCCCCAATATTGTGTTGCGCAGCGGGCGCTCGGTTCGCGCGTGCGGCCGTTGAACCAGCTGGCTAGACGGCCGCACGCGGTGTTGCTCAGTCCGTGTACAGGCCTGAGTACTGGCTCCTCAATTTGTACTTCAAAATCTTTCCACCCACGGTTTGAGGAAGCGAATCGACAAACACGATCGACTTCGGCGTCTCGAAACCCGCAAGCTTCTCCCGAGCAAACGTGATCAGGTCATCCTCTGTGATATCGGCGCCCGGCCGGCGTAGGACTAGGGCGGTCACGGCTTCGCCCCACCTCTCGTGGGGCAGGCCGACCACGGCAGCGCGTTCGATTCCGGGGTGGCTCTGAAGGATCGATTCCACCCTGATGGTCGACACATTCTCACCGCCGGACTTCACGATGTCCTTGTAGCGGTCGACCATGATCCGCTGGCCGAACTCGCCAATCGCGCAGCTGTCCCCGGAGCGGAACCAGCCGTCAGCAAAGGCCTCTTCGGTCGCAGCCTCGTCCCGGTAGTAGCCGGAGCACACGGTCGGGGAGCGGTAGACGGCCTCTCCGGGACCCTCCTCTGACATGGTGATGAGATCCCCGAACGGGCTGACGATCGTCGATGCCAGTAGTGGCGTGGGAGTGCCCACATAGTTGATCGCCGGAGCAGTCGATTCGTAGAGATCAGTCCACTCATCCGGCCAGAAGGTGTGGCAGGCGATCGCCTCGGTCTGCCCGAAGATCGCGACGGACTGGAATCCGTCAGCCGCGCGCCCCTTGAGCTTCGCCAGAACCTGCGGATGCAACGCAGCCCATCCGTATACGGCAACAGTAAGACTGGAGATGTCGAGATCCTCGCGGGCATCCAGGACCAAGCTGATCTCATTGAGCATCGCGGGTGACCCGGACCACAGGGACGTGGCGCCGTTCTCCGCTATCGCCTCCGCGATCGACTCTGGACGAGGCGAGCGCCCGAGAACCACCGTGCCCCCGCACAGGAGGGCTGCAGTGTTGAAGGGTTGATCTCCGATGTGGTAAAGCAGTGGCAGAAAAGCGCACAGCACCAGGTCCGAAGGCCGTTTGAGCCCCCTGGTGTGGATGTTCGAGAAGTTGAGAGCGGCGAAGTAAGAGCTCGAGTGGGAGATCATCACCGCCTTGGGAGAGGAGGTGGTGCCGGAGGTGAAAAGGATCTGCCAGATGTCGTCGCCATGGATTTCCACGTCCGGGTCGGAGGTCGGCATGTCGGCGATGAACTCCGTCAAAGTGGTCGAGCCCTGGGGGACGTCGCCACCGATCGGGATCGTGACCAGCGGCGCCAGGTCGCGCTTGGATAACTCCGCCTCAACCCCCGGCCAGGAGGCGGCGTCCACGACTATTGCCTTGGGCTCCACCAAGTCGACGAGCTGGCCGACCACGTCCGGAGCCATCATGGTGTTGACCGGTGCACTCACAAGGCCGGCGCGCGCGATCCCGAGTTTAATGAGCCACCCTTCGACCGAGTTCTCGCACAACATCATGACGATGTCGCCGCGAGTGAGACCCTGAGACAGGAGCCCGTTGGCGATGCGGTTGGTGGCCTGGTAGGCCTGCTGGTAGGTCAGCTCGGCGAAGTCATCCGACGCGTAGGCTCCGGGCCGGCCGATGATCGCCGTCTTGTCCGGCGAGCGCCAGGTGATACGTTCCAGGATGTCGCCGATGGCGACCCGGTTCCACAGGCCGGTCTCCCTGCGGTTGTACAGATCCGTCACGTTGATGGGCATGGTTGTCTCCCGACTGCTCAGTAGGACCGCGGTAGGCGAAGGCTGTGTTGTGCGACGTAGTTGAGGATCATCTCCCTGCTCACCGGTGCTATTCGCAACAGGCGGGCGAGGGCCCAGTAGGGGAACAGGCCGTACTCCACGCTGAGGCCGTTCCCGCCGTGCGTCTGGATCGCTGTGTCGGCGGCCTTGAGGGCGGCGTCGGCCGCCGCGAATTTCGCGATGTTCGAGGCTTCGCCGGCGGGCAGGTTGTTCTGGTAGAGCCATGCGGCTCGGGAAGTGGCCATCGCTGCTAGTTCGACGCCGATGCTCGCCTCGGCCAGCGGATGGGACACAGCTTGGTGGCTGCCGATGGGGGTGCCCCACACTTCCCGGGTCCGGGCGTACTCCGCGCCCCGCTCCACGACGAACCGGCCGATGCCCACGCAGAGCGCCGCACCTGTAATGCGCTCCGGATTGAGCCCGTCGAAGACCTGCTTGAAGCCCTTGTCCACCTCGCCCAGCAGGGCGCTCGCTGGGAGCCGCATGTCCTGGAAAAACAGCGTGAACTGCTTCTCGGGCATGACCGCCGCGACAGGCAGCTCCTGCTTGATCAGCCCCGGGGTGTCCGTGGGGACGATGAACAGCGACAGGCGTCCGCGGCCGGACTCGGGGTCGACTCCGGTACGAGTGACCACGACGAGGGCGTCAGCCTCGTCGACACCGGAGATGTAGTACTTGGTGCCGTTGAGAATCCAGTCGTCTCCGTCCCGGGTGGCCGTGGTCGACATCTTGTGGGTGTTGGACCCGGCATCAGGCTCGGTGATGGCAAAGACGACCTTGGACTCACCCGAGCACATCTTCGGAATCCACGTCTCCTGCTGCTCGGGGCTGCCGTACTTTGAGATGAGTTCGCCGGAGATCGCGCTCGAGACCAGCAGAAGCAGGAGCGGGCATCCCCGCGCGGCGGTCTCCTCGACCACCAGCGCGAGCTCGGTCATCCCCGCGCCACCGCCGCCGTGTTCCTCGGGAAGGTTGATGCCGATGAAGCCGGACTCGCCGAGAGCGCGCCACAACTCGTCCGTATTCCCGCCGTTATTGGACTGTTCGGCGAAGTAGGCCGGGCCGAAGCGGTCGGTGATGGCCGCGACCGACTGCCGGATCGCGCGGTGGTCCTCTGATTCGAGAATCTGCATGGTCTTTGCCTTTCGTGGGGAGTGAGGTGCCGAGATTGCGGCGGGTCAGGCGTCGGGGGCGAGCTCTGCCG
The DNA here is from genome assembly GCF_017168155.1 of Dietzia sp. KRD202. Classification (NCBI taxonomy): domain Bacteria; kingdom Bacillati; phylum Actinomycetota; class Actinomycetes; order Mycobacteriales; family Dietziaceae; genus Dietzia; species Dietzia sp. KRD202. Next base: position 104,007 of record NZ_JABFAN010000016.1, read on the forward strand.
GGACGTCGACCATGCGGGCGCGGATGAACTCGCCCAGGCCTTTGGCCTGCGCGTCGAGCCGGGTGGTCGATGCGACACCGTCACCGAGGAGTCCGACGACGACGAAGTTGAGCGATCGGATGGAGGGCAACTCGTACCGGCGGATCGGGAGATGCGCGGCCTCTGGCAGCAGCTGCCGGAAGCGCTCCACCGTGATCGAGTCCCGCAGCCACGACCACTCGGCGTCAGACTGCACCCACAGCCCGACGTTGGCGTTGCCGCCCTTGTCGCCGGAACGCGCTGACGCGATCCGCCCGAGGGGCAGCGTCACCATCTGCCCACCGGAAGAGGGGAAGGCCTCGTCGTCATCTTTCACCGTCTCCTGGGTGAGCGGTTCGCGCGGGGGATTGGCAACCTCAGGGGGATGGGGGATCAACTGACGGCGACCGTCGCCGTGTACCACGGCGTGCTCCACCAGTTCCTTGGGAACAATCGCCGGCCAGTACACGCCGTACTCGCTCGCCGACGACGGGGGGGTGGTGGTGTGGAAGCCCGCGTACCCGGCGAGGAACAATTCCATCACCGCGTTGGAGAACGCCCGGTCGACCTTGGCGCGGTCGCGGTCTTTGACGGTGACGCGCAGATGGGCGGTGGAATCGGCGGGACCGGTCGGGTCTGGCCTGTCGTAGCGCAGCAGTTGAACGTCGACCTCGTCGAACCGGTCCTTGCCGCCGAGGATCTCGAACAGTTGATCCTCGGCCCAGCGCGCCTTCTCCTCGATGTCCAGGCCGGTGAGGACCAGGGTCATGGTGTTGCGGTAGCCGCCGACGTAGTTCATGGCCACCTTGAGGGTGGGAGGCGGCGGGGTGCCCCGGACACCGGTGACCCGCACCCGGGACGGGCCTTCCTGTGTGATGGATGCGGTGTCGAAGTGCGAGACCACGTCCGGGTTCAGGTATCGGGGATCATCGATCTCGTACAGCACCTGTGCTGTGACCGTGCCCACGGACACCAGGCCGCCGGTGTCGTCGTGCTTGGTGACCACAAAGCTCCCGTCGGAGGCCATCTCCACGATCGGGAACCCCGGGTAACGGCGGTCGGTGACCTCGGCGAGCTGCGAATAGTTGCCGCCGGTCGCCTGAGGGCCGCACTCGATGATGTGACCAGCCAGCACCGCCCCGGCCAACTCGTCAAAGTCGGTTCGGTCCCACCCGTGCCACCAGGCGCTCGCGCCCACGACGAGCGAGGCGTCCGTGACCCGCGGACAAATGACGATGTCCGCGCCTGCGCCGAGGGCCTCCACGATCCCCCACGCACCCAGGTAGGCGTTGGCTGACACAGGAGTGACCCCGGCATCGGTGAAGGGGATCTCCTTGTCCAGGTGGCGGAAGTCGTGCCCCTCGGCCAGCAGGTCGTCGAAGCGGGGCATGAGATCGTCACCCTCGATGTGGGCTACTGAGACGTCCAGTTCCAGCTCGGTGGCGAGCTCGCGGACCGCGTTGGCAAGACCCGAGGGATTGAGACCGCCGGCGTTGACGACGACTTTGATCCCCCTGTTCACACACTCCGTCAGGTTCTCGCGGAGCTGGGTGAGGAACGTCTTGGCATAGCCGGCGGAGGGGTCTTTTTTCCGCGCCTTCCAGAGGATCAACATGGTCAGCTCGGCCAGGTAGTCGCCGGTGATCACATCGACGGGCCCGCCCTCGACCATCTCGCGGAATGCCGCGGCCCGATCTCCGTAGAATCCCGACGCGTTGCCGATGCGTATAGCTCGTGCGGTCATGACTGGTGTCCTCTCGCGGCCGTAGTGTCGGTCGGTTCGTTCAAGGGGGGCCGCCCGGTGCCGGGGGTGCCCGCGTAGGTCTGGGCGATGGTCATCCAGTTCCGGGCGACGTCGCCGGTGATCTCAAGGTCGGTGTCCGCGAGGTTCCGGCGCTGGGTTACCGCCAGCGCGAAGTCCTCGGCGTGCCCGCGAACGGAGTCGGTGGAGTCCTCCGGACCCCACACCCACTGCTCGCCGGAGGGGCCGGCCAGCTCGACCCGCGGGAGTGTTGACGGGATTTCGCGGTGGTGGAGCTGGTGCACGAAGCCGAAAGTGGCCACGCCTAGATGTGCGACGCTGCGTAACTCAGGGCCGGTCGGTTGCACGGTCCCGAGGGTGTCGTGGACGTCACGGCCGTGAGCCCACGTCTCCATGAGCCTGGCGGTGACCGTGGAGGTCACGCTCATGTCGGGGCCGAACCACGGTAGTCGCGCACTGGGGTCGGATCTGCGGGCGACCGAGGCGAGCTCCTCGCGGGCACTCCGGAACCACATCAGGACCTCGTCACCCGGCATCGAGGCGTACTGATGGGCGATGCGGTCCGGAAAGTCCATCCCCCCGGCCATGAGAATTCTGGCTTCGATGCGGAAGCGGGCTGGAAGAAGGATCGACATGGTGGCCAGTTCGTCGAAGTAGGCCAGGTGCGTGAGCTGGTCCCGAACCGACCATCGCTCGGCTGGCGTCGCCAGACCCCAGCAACTCTCGCCCGTCTCCGCTCCCGCTTCCTCGAGCGCGGCGCACAACCCCGCGGTCTGCGCGTCGAGCTGGGCGAGAAGGTCGCTCATGTCGGCGGCCATCTACCGCCCCTTCCACTCGGGACGGCGCTTCTCGGTGAAGGCGAGCATGCCCTCTTGGGCGTCCTCGCTCATGTACACCGGCTCCCAGATCTCCTCGGCGCGGTCGAACGCCTCCGAGAGCGGGTACTCGGTACCGAGCTTCGTGGTGGCCTTACCTGCAGCCACCGAGAGCGGCGCGTTGCGGGCGATCCGCTCCGCAAACGTCTGGGTGGCCTCGCGTAGTTCCCCGGGCTCGACGACCTTGTTGACGAACCCGATCTCGTGGGCCCTCTCGGCGGTGAGCGGATCCCCGGTGAGGACGATCTCCATCGCGATCCGCGTCGGGATCATCCGCGACAGGGGCGCGGCCCACGGGCTCCCGCGGCCGATCTTGACCTCGGAGATCGCGAAGCGCGCATTGGTCGATGCCACGCAGAGATCCAGAGTCTGGGCCAGGAGGAAGCCACCCCCATAGGCGGCTCCGTTGACACACGCGATGGTGGGCTTGTCTACGGTGATGTTCCTGCCGAGTTGCGGGACGTAGTCCACCGGCGGGACGGTGATCGCGGCGCCGGACATCTCCTTGAGATCACCGCCGGCGCAGAACGCCTCGTCACCCTCGCCGGTGAGGACGAGAACCTTCGCTTCGTCGTCCTCATTGAAGCGGCGCAAGCCGCTGAACAGTCCCTCCCGGACCGCCTTGCTCAGACTGTTCCGGGCGTCGGGACGCGCGATGGTCAGCCACGCGACGTTGTTGACCAGCTCGTATCTGACGACGTCGTTCACTCTTGGTCTCCTCCACTGATCACCACGAGCGTCTCGCCCGTGTCCACCTGCGCGCCCAGAGCCACGGGCAGCCGTGACACCGTCCCGGCGGCGGGCGATTTGATCGAATGCTCCATCTTCATGGCTTCGAGCACGATCACGGTCTGACCCTCAGACACCTCATCGCCCTCGGACACCTCCACGCGGACCACGGTCCCCGGCATCGGTGCCAGCAACGATCCGGCCTCGACCGACGCGGACGGGTCCGGGAACGGGTCGACCCGGTCGAAGGTCGAATTGCCGAGCGAGGAACTGACGTGGACAGAATCGCCCGCGTCGATGATGCGGAATCGGCGGCGCACACCGTCGATGACCGCGTCGATGCCCTCGGGGGTCGTGTCGAAGGCCCGGACGGTGACATCCTCGCCGTCGAGACTCATCACGACACCGGAACGGGTGACCGCGTACTGGACGCAGACTTCACGGTCGCCGTCGAGATAGCGAACCTCTTGCCGTCCGCTGCGGACGTTGCGGAAACCGGCTCGAAGGGTGGGTAGTACGACCGCGCTTTCACGGTTCCGCGCGACAGTGGCGAGCGCTGCAGCGCAGGCGTGAGCCGTGGTCGGATCCGCCCCCGCGTCCCCGGCCTCCAGTTCGATGACCGGGTGGCGGTCAAGGAAGGCCGTGTCCGTGAGACCAGCCCTGAAGTCCGACGTGTCCAGGATGCCCACGAGTAGGTCACGGTTGGTGGTCACGCCGAACAGGGTCGATCTGTGCAGAGCGCGGATCAGTCGATCGGCGGCCTCGTCGCGGTCGCGGCCAAAGGCGATGACCTTCGCGAGCATCGGGTCGTAGAAGGTGCTCACGGTGGAACCACTGCTGAATCCGGTGTCCACACGGACCCCGGGCCCCTCCGGGATCTCGAATGAGTGGAGCCGACCCGAGACGGGGACGAACCCGGCCGCAGCGTCCTCCGCGTACAGGCGGACCTCGATGGCGTGGCCGGCGAAGTTCGGCCGGAGAACCTCGTCGGGGAGGGGCTCGCCGGAGGCGACCAGCAGCTGTGCCCGGACCAGGTCGGTGCCGGTGACCAGCTCAGTGACTGGGTGCTCGACCTGGAGACGGGTATTGACCTCCAGGAAGTAGAACCCGCCGTCTTGCGCCATGACGAACTCGACCGTGCCGGCGCCCACGTAGTCGATCGCGCGGCCGGCGGCGATGGCAGCCCGGCCGAGCTCGTCTCGGAGCTTCGGAGAGACGGCCGTAGACGGGGACTCCTCGACGATCTTCTGGTAGCGGCGCTGAATGGAGCATTCGCGTTCGCCGAGGTGGACCACGTTGCCGTGGGTGTCACCGAAGATCTGTACCTCGATGTGCCGGGGGGACTCGATGAACTTCTCGAGGAACACCGTGCCGTTGCCGAACGCGGACTCGGCCTCGCGTCGTGCGCTCCGGACCGCCTCGACGAGCTCGTCGAGGGTGTGGACAATGCGCATTCCCCGGCCGCCACCGCCGAAGGCCGCCTTGACGAGCACCGGGGGACCGATCTCCTCGGCGGCGGACAGGAGTCGCTCAGGCGAGCTGTCCTCGTCGCTGCCGACGACGGTGCCCGGGAGGATGGGCACGCCCGCGCCCTCCATGATCCGCTTCGCCTCGATCTTCGAACCCATGGCGGCGATCGATTCGGGAGAGGGGCCCACAAAGGTGATGCCGGCGTCAGCGCACGCCCGAGCGAAGTCCTCGTTCTCAGAGAGGAACCCATAGCCGGGGTGCACAGCGTCCGCCCCGGTCGCCTTGGCGGCCTCGATGATGAGATCCGCCCGCAGGTAGGTCTCCGCCGGGGTGTTACCGGGTAGGGGAACCGACTCGTCGGCCAGGTTGACGAAGGGCATCGCCTCGTCCGCATCGGAGTAGACCGCCACCGTGGAGATTCCCATCTCGTGGGCGGTACGGAAGATACGGGCAGCGATCTCGCCACGGTTGGCGACGAGCAGCTTTCTGATCCTGGACATCGATCTCACATCCTGAAGACGCCGAAGCCGCGACGGCCTTCGACCTTGTTTGAGTGGGCGGCAGACAGTGCGATGGCGAGGATCTCGCGGGTGTCGCGAGGGTCGATGACGCCGTCGTCATAGATGCGAGCGGAAACGAAGAAGGGATGGGACTCGGCGTCGATCTGCTTCTCGATCTCGGCGGTGCGGATGACGTCGGCTTCCTCATCGAAGTGTCGACCCGCCGAGGCCGCGGACTCGCGGCCGACGATTGACATGACGCCCGCCAGTTGGGCGGCGCCCATAACGGCCAGACGTGCGTTCGCCCAGGTGAACATGAAGCGCGGGCCGTACGCTCGGCCTGACATGCCGTAGTTACCGGCGCCAAACGAACCGCCCATGTTGATGGTGAAGTGCGGCACCGTGCTGTTGGTGACCGCGTTGATCATCTTGGCGCCGTCCTTGATGATCCCGCCCTGTTCATAGCTGGTGCCGACCATGTAGCCGGTGGTGTTCTGCAGGAAGATCAGGGGAGTGTCCGTCTGGTTACACAGGAGGATGAACTCCGTGGCTTTCTGGGCCTCCTCGCTGAACAGCACGCCGCGAGCGTTAGTGAGGATGCCGACGGGATATCCGGCGATCGATGCCCATCCGGTGACCAGGGAGGTGCCGTACCGGGGCTTGTACTCCTCGAACCGCGAGCCGTCGGCGATTCGGGCGATCACCTCCCGTGGATCAAACGGAACTCGCGGGTCACCGGAGGCAACGCCCAGGAGTTCCTCCGGGTCGAACAACGGGGGCTCCGGATCGGCCGCGGGCTTCGGGCCGAGCTTGCTCCAGTTGAGGGTGGAGACGATCTGGCGTCCGAGGCGGATCGCGTCGATCTCGTCGATGGCGAAGTAGTCGCCGACGCCGGAGATCCGGGTGTGCATGTCGGCGCCACCGAGATCTTCACTGCTCGCGACCTCGCCCGTGGCCATCTTGACCAACGGGGGACCACCGAGGAAGACCTTTGCCTGCTGGTCGACAAGCACGGAGTAGTCACACATGCCAGGTACGTACGCGCCGCCGGCAGTGGCGTTGCCAAAAACGAGGGCGACCGTCGGGATGCCCATCGACGACATCTCAGTGAGGTCATGGAAAATCTCGCCTGCGTGCACGAAGAGCTCGGACTGGGTGGGCAGGTCCGCGCCACCACTCTCTACCAGGTAGAGAACAGGAAGCCGGTTGAGCTTGGCGATCTCCAGGGCGCGGAGGTTCTTGCGCAGCGTCAGCGGGTTCATAGTTCCACCCCGGACGGTCGGGTCGTGGGCGATGATCATGCACTCCACGCCCTCGACCACGCCGACACCGGTGACGATCGCGGCGCCCACGGTGAACTGGGTACCCCACGCCGCCAAGGTCGATAGCTCAAGGAAATGCGAATCCGGGTCGAGCAGCTTCTCTATCCGCTCGCGTGCCAGGAGTCGACCGCGGTCGCGGTGGCGCTGAATGTACTTCTCACCCCCGCCGGCGATCGCGATGGCGGATTCCCGCTCGAGCGCGCTCACCGCGGCCGACTGGACCTCCAGATTGGCGGCGAACTCCTCTGAACCCGGGTCCACCGAGGTCTTCAGTACAGGCATTGTCTAGCTACCCTTCGTTACAGATGCAGTCGAGGCCGCTGCAGGCAATTGATAGGCGGTGGTCACTCGAAGTGGTTCAGGTGGGCGTCGCGGACGAGGTTCTTTCGGATCTTCCCCGTGGACGTACGGGGAAGGTCCTCCACGACGATCACGTCCTTCGGGATCTTGTACGGGTCCAAGTGGTCCCTGACGCGCGATTGGATCGTCTCCGCGTCCAGTTCCTGTCCCTGGCGGGGCACCACGAACGCTGTGATCGCCTCGGACCAGCGCTTATGGGGTAGGCCGACCACTGCCACTTCGGCGATCCCGGGCTCCGCGGCGAGGAGGGCCTTCTCCACCTCGAGTGAGGCGACGTTCTCGCCTCCGGTCTTGATGACGTCCTTCCGCCTGTCCGTGAACCACAGGATTCCGTCGTCATCGAAGTATCCGTTGTCGCCGGAGTGAAACCATCCGTGGAGGAAGGCCTCTCGCGTAGCTTCTTCGTCCCCGTGGTAATCGGTCATCACCTGGGGGCTCCGATAGACGATCTCCCCTTCCTCTCCGGCAGGGAGGAGCCCGCCATCGAGATCCATGATCCCGACGCGCGTGGTGACGACTGGCGTCCCGACCGATCCGTGATGCGAGAGCTGGTGCTCGGGATGGAAGATGGTGGTAGCTGGCGACATCTCTGTCTGTCCGAACAGGAGGTAGAAGTCGCAGTCGAACACCTCCAAGCATCGCTCGAGCAGATTCCTGGGCATCGGCGCCATCGCGTACAGGGCTCGGCGGAGGCTGGAGAGATCCCTGTCGTCGATCGACGGGTGATCGAGCATCACGCCGTACATCATCGGCAATCCGAAGATCTGCGTGATGCGCTCGGCCTCGATGAGGTCGAGAAGGGCACCGGCGTCGAAGCCCGGACGGATGTGAATCGCTGCTCCGAGAAGCAATGCGGTGGTGCAGTGGCAGTTCAGCTGGGCTGTGTGCGACATGGGGAGCATCGCGGCGAAGCGGTCGTCCGAACGGAATCGGCCCTCGATGGCCATCGCCATGGATTCCATGTAGACGGCGAGATGGTGGCCGCTGACTCCCTTGGGCGCCGAGGTGGTGCCACTGGTGTAGAGGAGGGTGAGAGTGTCGCGGTCCTCCACCAAACATTCGGGCTCCGTCGAATCCTGCTGGTCGATGAGAGATGCGAAAGCGCGGGGCTCGATGTCACCGTAGGCCTGCGATGGTAACCCGATCACAATGACGTCGGTCATGTGACTCTGACAAGGAAGCGCTGGCGCGACGAGAGCTTCCGACTCCTCGTGAACGATGATCGCCCGGGCGCCGGAGTCTCGGAGGACGTGAGCGACCTCCGGTGCAGTCCAACCGAGGTTGATGGGGACGCAGATCAGACCGGTCTTGGCGCAGGCGAAGTAAGTCTGGAGGAACTCGATGCTGTTCTTGGATGCCAGGGCCACGGAGTCACCCCTGCTGAGCCCGAGCCCCAGCAGCGAGTTCGCGAGGATATTGACCGCGTGGTTGAAATCTGTGTAAGTGAGACGACGGTGTTCGTCGGCGACGGCTAGTGCGTTCGGGAAGCGGTCCGCGCTCCGGGTGAGCATGTCACCGACGTTCACCCGGTGAATGAGGTTGTTCTCGAGTGCGGTGATTGTCATTACTCGTCCTTACTTATTGGGTACGCGAAATGGCGAAATGGCAGAGTCACGCGGTGCGCTGAATCGAGTTCCTGTTGAAGACGTAAAGGAAACTCGGATGCCAACTGCATATTGAGGCGTCGCACCTAGTTGAACGGTAGTGAATGAGCCATGACTAACTGTACGTTAGACATGATGCGAGTCACACGCAAGCCTCTCGGCGGGCGCGGAAGAACGGGGCCGACCTCGCACCCGCCCGGACGCGGTGATCGCAGACAAGGCGTACTCGGCCGGCACGATCCGCCGCCAGCTCCGCATCAGGAGCATCGCGGCCGTCATCCCAGAGGGAGCGACACGATCGCCGCACGAGTACGGGGCTGCCGCGGTGGCCGGACCCCGACGCTCGCCAGCTGACCTCAACAAAGGGCGAACCGTCGCCGAGCGGCCCTTCGCCCCAGCCGAGCAATGGCGAGGTCTGGCAACTCGTTACGGCAAGCTCGCGATCACCTACCGCGCCGCCACCCTGCTCAACCCTGGACTGGGTACGCCTAATGGGCGGCACACCCAAGGTGCTGTGCCGAGGCCCACACCTGCTTGGGTAGGTACGAGTGCCGGAGGGCGACAAATCTAACCCGTAAAGATTCACTAGTGTGAATGCCTGTGCACTATTCCAAACTCTGGGCTGCACCTTTCCTTGGCGATCGGCGGCCAAGGCCTCGAGCGTGGTGGGCGGGATGCTCGCCGGCGCTGACAGCATTGACGATCTAGGAGACTGCTGAACAAGCTGCGATCCTGGCACGCCGGTGTGCGTGAGGGCCGGTTGGCCGTTGCGCGAGGTGCGGGGTTGGAGATTTCTGGGTTCGGCGAGAGGGGCGAGAGGTTCGTGGCGCCCACCGCGGGTTGTTCGAGCCTGTGCTGGGGCGGGAATGCCTGGCCCCGGCCCGCTGGTCAGGCCAGGGCCCAGGTTCCGTTCTGGCTCGTCAGTCCCATCGCGAGTAGCCGGCGCAGATTCAGGGCGGCAACGCGGTGGTGGAGCCAGTTGTTGTTCTTCTCGACCCCGCGGTACGGCACGCGGCGGGCACCTCGGGTCAGCCAGGCGATCGAGCGTTCCACCATCGGTCGGTGCTGGCGGTAGACGGTCTGGAAGTCCTCATCGCCGGAGCGCTGGCGGTGCTGGCGTTGCAGCAGGTGGTGCTCGCCGAGCACGACTTTGCGCCCCGTGGCTGAGGTGGTGCATCGCTGACGCAGCGGGCAGCCACGACACGCCGCCCCGAAGGTGGCATTGCCCTTGGCAGACAGGCCACGGGTGATGTTGCCGGGGCAGGTCAGGGTGCCCGCCACGGCGTCGAAGGTGAAGTCATCCAGGGTGAACCCGCCCTCGACCGCGGGCCGCAGCGGCCACGGCTTGACCAGGGGCAGCCACTGCTTGCCCGCCAGGGTGCGAGGTTGTGCTCCCGTTGCAACAATTCGATCTCCGACGCAAACCGACAGCGATGCCACCCGACGCAGCGGCTACAGCTCAGTTCCAATTGGCAAACGTTGCTGCTCGATTCCAAGCTGCTTCGGAAGCTAACCCCGGACTCTGCATTGGTCAAGAAGGCCGTAGAAACAGCTATCCCGGTACTCGCTTCAGCGACTACGACTGAAAAGCGACGCCGTGCCTTCGATCCAGTCGCACAGGCCGTTTCTGGCGGGCACGTTAACCGCGAGCTGCTTGACAGCCAAAATGTGGTTGGTACGCTAGGTGGCCTACCAACCACATTCCGGATGCGGCGTTCGGGTGATCAACTGTGAACGTCCTTGTATTGCTCGCGCAGCTCCCGCTTGAGAATCTTCCCGGACGGTCCGCGTGGGAAGTCTTCGACGATCACGATTTCTTTTGGCACTTTGAAGCGCGGAAGCGTCTCTTTGCAGTATGCGACGACCTCGTCGGCCGTGAGACTCTCCCCTGGCTTGACCGTCACAGCAACGGTCAACGCTTCCATCCAGTCCGGGTGCGGCACCCCGAATGCGGCCACCTCCGCAACCTTTGGGTGCCCGGAGATCGCATACTCGACACTCGCCGAAGAGATATTCTCCCCGCCGCTTTTGACCATGTCCTTGACCCGGTCGACGAAGAATAGCTCGCCGTCGGCGTTCAAGCGGCCAAGGTCACCAGAGTGCAGCCACCCGCCGGCGAACGCGGCCGCGGTCCTCTCTTCGTCCTTGTAGTAGCCCTTGAACACCGCTGGGCCGCGGAACAGTATCTGGCCGACTTCACCACGCGGCACGTCGTCGTCGTGGGGGTCGACCACCCGAACCTCAAGGTTTTGGCAAGGGCGGCCGACCCATCCCAGATCGCCTTCGCAGATCTCTTCGAGGTTCTTGAACTGTCCAATAGTGCCCGAACAGGACGTTTCGCTCTGGCCGTAGTACGAATTCCATCGCATCGAGGGGCAAACCGCCGACCAGCCGGTGATCATTGATTTAGATATGGTGGCGCCGAATGTCGTAGCGATCCGCATCGATCTGGCCGACTCTTCGATGCCGGGTACCTGCAGCAGTCGGATCCAGAGGGTCGGTGGTAGGACGATGAAACTGACCTGGTGCTTGGCCATCGCGGCCGCCATCTTCACCGGCTCAGGCAGCTCGGGGAGCACCACCGTCTGACCAAGTAGGTGGCACATCATGAGAACTCCGACGCCACCGGTGTAGAAGAGCGGTAGCACGTGCAGAGCGACATCTTCGGGTCGCAGATCCCACGCATGTCCTGAGGTGATCATATTGATGAGGTTGGTGTGCGTCATCAACACGCCCTTGGGTGCAGCCTCGGTGCCGCTGGTGTAGGTGAGGGTTGCCACATCGTCACCGTCGAGGACTACCTCTGGTTCTGCGTCATTCTGTTCGGCCACCATCTGGGCGAGGTCGACCCATCCCTTCGGTGCCTCGCTGCCGGGCGTCCTCCGAATGAATCCCATCGTCAGGTAGTCGACATCGGGCAGGATGGATGTGAACGCGTCGAGCAGGAATTCGTCGACGAACACCACTTGCGCATCGCAATGCTTGACGACGTAGGTGAGGTCGGCTCCGCGCAGGCCGGCACCTGCCGGTGCGACGATCGCACCGATTTTTGCCGCCGCATAGAGCAGGGCTGCGAATTGGGGACCGTTGAGGGCGAAGACCCCCACCTTGTCGCCTTTCGTGACACCGAGGGACGTCAGCGCGTGAGCGGTCCGATTGATCAAAGTGTTGAACTCACGCCAGGAATACTCAGCGGAAGTGCCGTCCATGGACTCCACCAGCAGGGCGGGTTTGTTCGGGTGGTTGAGTGCGTGGCGTCGTATTACGTCTCCGACGGTGGTCCGTCGGAGCATGTTCGAAACGGTCTCACTGGTCATGATCGGCTCCTTACGCCGTGTAGCCGAGCCGGCGGGCGGCAAGGTCATTGAGGACTTCGTTGCTGCCGCCACCGATCCCGAGGATGCGGACGTCGCGGTAGTGGCGCTCGACCTCGGTCTCGCGCATATAGCCCATGCCGCCGAAGATCTGGACCGCCTCGCTGGCCACCCATTCGACGGCCTCGACGGATTGACGCTTGGCGAACAGGGCGTCGATGACCGCCTCATTAGAGTTAGCGTCGACAACCTGTCGCTCGTATGCCTGCCGGGTTATCGCCCACGCCGCGGCAGTACGCCGGGACATGTCGACCAGCTTGTGCTGGATCACCTGCCGGGAGATCAATGGGGCGCCGAACGTTTCACGCTCACGCGCATACTGTGCGGCAAGGTCCACGCACCGCTGCGCTGCCGCACATGCCTGCACGGCGATCCCGAGGCGCTCATTGACGAACTGCATCATGATCATCGCAAAGCCACGGTTCTCCGGGCCGACCAGGTTGCCGACGGGAACGCGGACATCGTCGAAGGACAGTTCGGCCGTGTCCGAGCACAACCACCCCATCTTCTTCAGTGGTGGGGCCACTTCGAAGCCTGGTGTCGACTTGTCGATCACCAGCAGGCTAATGCCACGGTGCCCCGCGCCGCCTGTACGGACCGCGGTGGTCACGAAATCAGCCCGAACGCCCGATGTGATGAATGTCTTGGCGCCGTTGACGATGTAGTGGTCGCCGTCGCGCACGGCTTTGGTCCGAATGTTGGCGACATCGCTGCCACCGCCTGGTTCGGTGACCGCGAGCGAGCCGATCTTTTGGCCGGCGAGGGTGGGTCGCACGTATCGGTCGATCAGGTCGCTATTGCCGGAGGCGATGATGTGTGGGAGCGCGATGCTATGGGTGAGCCAGGAGGCGATCACGCCTGTGGAGGCGCCCGCGCCGATGGTGGCCGCGCTGATGACGGCGGCGTCAACGATGTCGCCCCCGTCCCCACCGACCTCTTCGGGGTAGCCGACCGCGTGCAAGCCGGCCGCTGCGGCCTTCTTGTGCAGTGAGCGCGGTAGCTCACCGGCTTCTTCCCACGCCGCTACATTCGGCGTGATCTCCGCCTTGGTAAAGGCCGCCGCCGCAGCGGCGAGTGCCCGACGCTCGGGCGTTTCCCACATGGTCATTCGTTGTTCTCCCTTGTTCTTGTGCGATGGTCGTGGTTCGGGGGCCGGGCTGGGGGGTCAGTGCTGAGTTCGACGTAGCGGGTCGGTGCCCGGTGGTCCGGCGAATGCCTGGACGATGGTGAGCCAGACTTTGGCGTCGTGCCCTACGGCCTGGACGTTTGCGTCATCGGGGTGCAGTCGCCGAGTTGCCATCAAGGCGAAGTCGTACCCGTCTCCGGTGACTCGCTGTCGGGCATCGGGCGGGCCCCAGGTCCACTGGGCTTCGTCTGGTCCGGTGAGTTCGACTCGGAATTGTTCGCCAGGCGGTTCCATGTCACGCACGAGGTAGGCGTAGTCACGGACGCGCACCCCCATATGCGCCACGTGTCGGGCGCGGCGATCGCGTGGTGCCTCGATGCCCAATGCGGTGCTTACGTCACGGGCGTGGGCCCACGTCTCCATCATTCGAGCCGATGCCATTGAGGTTGAGCTCATTGGCGGCCCGAACCAGGGAACCTTCTCCCCCTCCGGCACCTGAAGAAGCGCATCAGCGAGCGCGGCTCGGCCGCTGCGCCACCGACGGAGAAGCTCATCGGTCGGTTCCGAAGCCCACTGCGCGGCAGCCGCATCGACGAACTTCTCGGGATCGGAAGCTCCTTCCTGCAGCAGTTCGTGGAACCGCTCCCGGTCGGCCACAGCGGCCAGCGAGGTCTCGTCGGTCCACGCCAGGTGGCCGATCTGGTGTCCGACGGTCCACCCTTCGTCCGTGGTGACGATGCGCCAATCGCTGGGCGGCAGGGATCGAACCCAGTCGTCCAACTGCTGGCTCTCGGCCGCCAGGTCGGTCAGAACTGTGGCAAGAAGATTGGTCATGTCGCGAATCCTGGTTCACATGCCTATGAGGGGGGGGGGACGAGGTGCGCTGTGTGATTTGAGATACCCTAGATCGCCTCGCATTGGCAGATTGGCAGATCAACCCACAAGCAGTCAAGCCTGTTTTTATTTTGAACATAAAAATCAGGCTTGACTGCTTGTATGTGGATGGGTCAAGATGCTTCCAATGACCGGTACCCGGATACCTCAGGAGGAGCGCACGCGGCTGATGCGTCAGCGACTCCTCGAAGCCACCATGCAGTGCTTGGTCGATTACGGCTGGAACGGCACCAGCACCACCCTGGTGTCTAAACGAGCAGGCGTGAGCCGTGGCGCCCAGTTGCACCACTTTCCCACCAAAGCCGCATTGGTCACCGCGGCTGTTGAGCATTTGGCCACCCGTCGAAGCGAGCAGCTCGCAGAAGCCGTCACAGCCCTGCCGGCAGGTGATAACCGCACCCGCACGGTGCTGCAGATGCTCGCAGACTATGTCACGAGTGACCTATTTGTCGCTGCTCTCGAGGTGTGGACGGTAGCGCGCACCGATCCCGACCTGCTGGCCGCGGTCGACCCGCTAGAGAAGATGACCGGCCGACTGATGCACCGACTTACGGTGCAGATTCTCGACGTGGACGAGAGCATCCCCGGCAGCCTCGAGCTCGTCCAAGCCACGCTCGACCTCCTTCGCGGACTGGGCCTGGCCAACACGATCACTGATGACCGCACGCGGCGGAGCCGGATCCTCGACCGGTGGGCCGAGGTGCTCGATGAACATCTCCCCCGACGCAACGATGCGTCGCGGTGACCACGACAGGGGACAGACGATGACTATTCGGATCGGCAACTGCAGCGGCTACTACGGTGACCGCCTCGGTGCCATGCGCGAAATGATCGAGGGCGGCGACCTCGATTACCTCACCGGCGACTACCTCGCCGAGCTGACCATGCTGATCCTCGGCAAGGACCAGCTCAAAGATCCCGCGTTGGGTTACGCGCGAACTTTCGTCACTCAAATTGAACAGTCGCTGGCGCTGGCGCTTCAGCGAGGGGTGCGTATCGTCGCGAACGCCGGTGGTCTGAATCCCGCTGGGCTAGCCGACCGCATCCGCGACGTTGCAGACTCGCTTGGCCTATCCGCCAGAGTCGCCTACGTGGACGGGGACAATCTTACGCCGCGTGCCGCAGAACTGGGTTTCGGCGATGTTCTCACCGCCAACGCCTATCTGGGCGCGTTCGGGATCGCCGAAGCCCTTCGCGCCGGCGCCGACATTGTGATCACCGGAAGGGTCACCGATGCATCCCTGGTCGTCGGTCCGGCGATCGCGGCGTACGGCTGGGATCGCACGTCCTACGACGAGATCGCGGGCGCCACCACGGCTGGACACATCATCGAATGCAGCACCCAGGCAACCGGCGGCAACTTCTCGGGTTTCATCGAATTGCCCCGCGATGCGCGCCCCCTCGGGTTTCCGATCGCCGAGGTTGATGCTGATGGCTCGTTCGTGATCACCAAGCACCAAGGAACCGGTGGCATCGTGTCGATCGATACCGTCACCTCCCAACTGGTCTATGAGATCCAGACCACCCACTACCTGAGTCCGGACGTCACCACCGACCTCACGTCGATCCGGCTCACCCAGGACGCAGCCGACCGGGTACGCGTCAGCGGCGTGCGCGGATCAGAACCGCCGGAGACATTGAAGGTCTGTGTGAATGAACACGGAGGGTTCCGCAACCAGATGGAGTTCGTACTCACCGGGCTAAACATCGACGAGAAGGCCGAGTGGGTTCGAACGCTGCTGGATGCCCGACTGGCCGCGGCCCCTCCGCAGTCGGTGACCTGGACTCTGGGATCACGCCCCGAACCCGACGCCGCCACCGAGGAAGCCGCCTCCTGCCTTTTGCGCGTGACGGTGAGGGATCCCGGGATGGCTGCCGTCAGCAAGGCATTCACAGCGGCCACGGTCGAGCTGGCACTGGCATCCTATCCCGGGTTCAACGTGACGACACCGCCGAGTAAACCATCACAGTACGGAATCTACCGGCCGGAGTATGTCGCCAGGAAAGAGGTCCAGGAGAAGGTGCACCTGTGGGACGGGCGGACGATCGAGATCGAGCCCTCGGCCCGTACCGGCGTACCGCCCCGGCCACAATCGGCGGGAGATCCTATTGCTGCGGCAGACTTCTCCGGACCCACACGGGCGGTGCCACTGGGCACGCTAGTGCACGCGCGCAGCGGCGACAAAGGCGGTGACGCCAACGTTGGAGTCTGGATTGGCGGTCCAGATGATGCCCGCCGTGAGAAGCGAGTCTCGTGGCTGCTGACCTTCCTCACCCCGGGCCGTATTCGGAAGTTGCTCCCCGAAGCCGCGGAGCTTCCCGTCGAGGTGTATCCGCTGCCCAATCTGGGCGGGGTGAATGTTCTTGTCCGCGGCATGCTCGGCGACGGCGTCGCTGCCAGTACGCGGTTCGACCCCCAAGCCAAGGCCGTCGGGGAATGGCTGCGATCGCGGGTCGTCGCCGTTCCCGAGGAGTTGTTGTGAAGGCTGCCACCCTGTCGGTTCGTCGCATAAGGAGATTTCGAATGTTCCATCAATCTATCGATCCGTCGCAGGGATCGGCGTCATGACTGCGGCGCAGACTGAGATGGACGCGACCGCAGAGCCCGGCGATCGGTGCGCCGCAATGCTGCAGCGGATCGCCGATCTTGACGCCGAACACGCCAAGTCGGTGGCCGGCGGTGGCGAAAAGTACGTCGCGCGACACCGCGAGAGAAACAAGTTCACAGCCCGCGAACGCATCGAATTGCTGATCGATCCCGGCTCTGCCTTCCTGGAACTCTCCCCCCTGGCCGGTTGGGGTTCGGACTTCACCGTTGGTGCCAGTGTGGTCACCGGCATCGGTGTCGTCAAGGGTGTCGAGTGCGTGATCACCGCCAACGATCCGACGGTGAAGGGCGGTGCCTCGAACCCGTGGACGCTTAAGAAGGTACTCAGGGCGGCAAAAATCGCCGAGAACTCCCTACCGACGATCGCTCTCGTCGAGTCGGGGGGTGGAGACCTGTCTACTCAGAAGGACATCTTCATACCGGGTGGCCAGATGTTCCGGGATATCACCCGGGCCAGTGCCCGCAAGGAGACCTCGATCTCGCTTGTCTTCGGTATCTCCATCGCAGTTGGGGCCTATATTCCGGCGATGAGCGACTACACGGTGATGGTCAAGGAACGCGCCAAAGTGTTTCTCGGCGGCCCACCACTAGTGAAGATGGCGACCGGCGAGGAGTCGGACGACGGATCGCTCGGCGGTGCCGAGATGCATGCTCGCGTGTCTGGGTTGGCCGACTATCTGGCAGTCGACGAACTCGACGCGATCCGGATCGGACGGCGGATCATGGCACGCCTCAATCGTCACCACTCAGCCAAGGGTGTGCCCCAAATCCCTGCGTATGCCGAGCCCGACGAGGATCCCGAAAGCCTGTTCGACCTGATCCCCACTGATCTGAAGGAGCCTTTCGGCCCGCGTGATGTGATCGCACGGGTCGCCGACGGGGCCGGACCGGCCAACGAGGTCGCATTCGACGAGTTCAAGCCCCTCTACGGAGCGCGCATACGTAATGGCCGTTGATCACAGACAGGAGACTCAGCTATGGCTGGACAGCGACCGGACAAAATGGTGCATTACGAGGTATCTAACGGAATTGGGACTATCACGCTTGACTCGCCGCACAATCGCAATGCGCTGAGCAGCCAGTTGATGGCGGAGTTGTTGGACGCGGTCAAGCGAACCAGAGACGACGAGAGCCGGGTCGTGGTGCTGCGCAGCGCGGACCGGGTGTTCTGCTCCGGGGGTGACCTTTCCGCGGCATCCGGTGGAGGTTTGAACAATATGGGAGCCGAGACCCTGGTGGAACTGCTTCGGCTGATCGTGACCCATCCAAAACCGGTGGTCACCCGCCTCGCCGGGCCGGCTCGCGCCGGCGGATTGGGGATCGTTGCGGCAAGCGACATCGCGATCTGTGCCGACGACGTGACATTCGCCTTCACCGAATCGCGACTGGGCTTGACCCCCGCGGTTATCTCGCTGACCGTGTTGCCGCGGATGACCAGCCGCGGGGCATATGACACCTTTCTCACCGGGCGAACCTTCGACGCCGATGAGGCAACCGCGATAGGTCTGATCACGCGAGCGGTGGCGGCTGGCCAGCTCGACGACGAGATCACCCGCGTGTGCTCGGAGCTGCTCGAAGCGCATCCGCAAGGACTCAGAGAGACCAAGACGCTACTCGCGCGTGACATCCTTGCCCGGATAGACGAGCAGGCCGAGGAGATGGCTGGGCTCTCTGCCCGATTGTTTGCCTCAGACGAAGCACGCACGGCGATGAGCGCATTTCTGAACCGCAAGAAGTCGTCGTGATTACCCGGAGAGCGAGTACCACGCCGGGCCCGTCGCAGATAAGCGCGGCTGTAGTACTAGCTAGGGCGTGTCTCCCAAACGGCGTAGCCAGGTGAGGATTGCGCAGAGGGTGACGGCGGCCCGGTAGGTGATCGTGAGTTTGTCATAGCGGGTGGCCAGGGCTCGCCATTGCTTGGCCAGAGCGAAGGAACGCTCAACGACGTTTCGGTCTTTGTAGAGGTCAGCGTCGAGTTTCGGAGGTCTGCCACCGCGGCTGCCTCGGCGTTCGCGGGCGGCGATGGTGTCGCTTTTCTCCGGGATGACAGCGGCGATACCGCGACTGCGGAGCTGTCGGCGAATCGTGCCGGACGAGTACGCCTTATCTGGCTCTTCGCATCTGAGTGTGGGGTCAGGTCCGTAGCCCGCCGGCGATGAGGAGCATCCGCAGGCGGTAGTTGTCGCGGTTGCGGTAGCCGCGGGCCAGGCGCCGGTGGAGTTCGATGAGGCCGTTGATCGCTTCGGTTCCACCATTGTTGGATCGGTCAGTTGAGTATTCGCTGTTCTGAGGGCCAGTCGTATTGGGTCTGGGAGCCGGTAGCTGCTTGACGGTTTGGACGTCGTCGGAGCCACCGTTATTCGCGTTCAGAGCCACCTTCTTAAGCTCCTCCCGCTGGGTGTAACGGGCACCTGGCGGAAGGAGCAGTTCCCAATGGTAAGGAAGATCAAGGCGAAACTCGTCTTGCAGCTGCGGGCCGAGGGCCTGTCGGGGCGGGCGATCGCCGCCTCGCAGCAGATCTCACGCAACAGCGTCGCTGCGGTGCTGGAGGCCGCCGATGCCGCCAAGCTCGGCTGGGACGATGTCGCAGATCTACCGGACGGCGAGGTGTACTCGCTGTTGTTCCCGGGCCGGGGTGAGCACGAGAGCGTGTTCGCCGAACCCGACTGGGCCGAGGTGCATCGGGAGATGGCCCGGGTCGGGGTGACGATGAAGCTTTTGCACGGCGAAGTACACCGACCGGTGCGCGGGCTCGGGGTCCCCGGCGATGGGGTACGACCGGTTCTGTAAGCAGTACCAACAGCATGTACTGGTCGCGGGGCTGGCCTCCCGGGTCGGGCACAAGGCCGGGCAGACCGTCGAGGTGGACTGGTCTGGCCCGACGATGCAGCTGACCGACCCCGTCACTGGCCAGGCGAGGCGGGTGTATCTGTTCGTGGCATGCCTGCCGTTCTCCCGGTACGCCTTCGTCGAACCGACTCTGGACATGAAGCAGGACTCCTGGCTGCGGGCCCACGTGGCGATGTTCGAGTTCTTCGGCGGATCAGTGCCGCGCATCGCGTGCGACAACCTCAAGACCGGCGTGATCACACATCCCCGCGAGGGCGAGATCGTCCTCAATGACGCCTACCGGGAGATGGCCGCTCATTATTCGGCCGCGGTCCTGCCCGGCCGGGTGCGCAAGCCCAAGGACAAGGCGAGCGTGGAGAACACCGTGGCGCACGTGGCCACGTGGATCATCGCCGCCCTCCGTGCGCGGCAGTTCGCGACGCTTCCGGAGCTCAAGTCGGCGATCGCCGACCAGCTTGAGGCGTACAACGCCGAGCCGTTCCAGAAGCGAGCTGGCTCACGGGGCAGCGTGTTCACTTCCGAGGAGAAGGAGCTGCTGCGGCCGCTGCCGGCCACCGGGTACGAGATCAGCCGCTGGTTCTACGGCCGGAAGGTCGGGCGCAACGGGCACGTGTCGTTCGCCCGTAACTACTACTCCGTGCCGTACCCGCACGTGGGCGCCAAGGTCGACCTGAGGATCACCGAGTCGCTGCTCGAGGTGCACCGCGGTCACCAGCGGCTATCGAGCCACGTGCTGTGGCCCGAGACCGTGGTCAACGCCTACCGCACGAACGATGCGGACTTGCCGACCGGGCCGAAATACCGGCAGTGGGACCAAAGCAGAGTCCGTGAATGGGCCGAGCGAGTCGGCCCCTCGGCGCTGGTGGTGACCGATCGGATCTTTGAATCGGTGCCCGTCGCCGAGCAGGGCATCAACCCCGCTCTGGCCGTGCTGCGGTTGACCCGCCGCTATTCGGCCGAGCGGGTCGAGGCCGCGTGTCGGATCGCGTTGGCCGGGCCGATCCGCTCCCCGCGGTACGCCCACCTGCGTCCGATCCTGGAAACCGGGCAGGACAAACCCACACCACCGACCGGCAGGGCCAGCCAGGACCGGCCCGCCCAGGACGCCGGCGGATATGTGCGTGGGGCCGACTACTACGCCGCAGGAGGTGCCCGATGACCCGGCCCGATCCCGAGACCCGCCGCAAGCTACGCGAGATGGGCGCCACCGCGCTGCTGGAGGCGTTCGAGGCCCGCGACGAGACCCTCATGCTGGGAATGGGGTTCGAGGACCAGGTCAAGATCGTCGTCGACGAGGCCCACTCCACGTACACCCACGCCAAGGTCGAGGGGCTGATCCGGCGAGCCGGCCTGCGCTATCCCAACGCCGACCTCAGGCGGCTGGACATGCTCCACGAGCGCGGACTGGACCAGGGCGTGATCGCCCAGCTCGGCGCCTGCTCGTTCATCGACCGGCACCAGAACGTCGTATTCCAGGGCTTCACCGGCTCCGGAAAGTCCTACCTCGGATGCGCCCTGGCCAAACAGGCATGCACCCACCGGATTCGAGCGCACTACATCCGGATGCCGGACCTGGCCGAAGCGTGGGCACTGGCGCAGGACAAGCCGAACGGCAAGACGACGTTCCTGAAGAAGTACGCCGCCTTCACGCTGCTCGTGCTCGACGAATGGCTCCTCGACCCGCCCGACGAGGGCATGCGCAGCATGCTGCTCGAACTCCTCGAGCGCCGCTACGGACACGCCTCGACGGTGTTCTGCACCCAGTACGCGCAGAAGGACTGGCACCAGCGCCTCGGCTCCGCCGTACACGCCGACGCCATCATGGACCGCATCGTCCACAACACCCTCTGGATCGAAACCGGCACCTTCAACATGCGCGAACACACCGCCGTGAACTAACCCCACGGGACCGCGCACGAGAGCCGGTGGCTCCCACCCCATCGGCCACCGGCTCTCAAAGCCAATAACGGTGGCTCCCAACCTCAATATCCAGTGGCTCCCAAACCCTCAAATACTCAGTCAGTGGTCCAGTAGGCGAGGAAGGAGTCCTTCCACTTGCGAAGAGTGCGGCCGAGGCGGGCGATCTCTGGGATCGGGCAGGACGGCAAGGTCGCGAGTATCTTCTCCGCAGCGCTGCGCCCGGCTGGCAGGTCTTTATGGTGGTAGGCCTGTCGGAGTTCGTGGGCGATCTGCCAGGCGAGGAACAGTTCCTCGTGCCGGGGGTCGGCGGCCAATGCGTCATTGAACCGTCGCCACTGCCGCTCGGTCAGCCGTGCCGGGTCGCAGCGGATGATGGTGCGGATCCCGTAGAGCGGGTCGCCTTTACGTCCGCGGTGGCCGCCGATCTGCTGCTGCAACCCGGCAGTGGTGCTCGCTTGCTTCGTTCGCCGACTTGCCTACAATGGGTCACCCATCCCCAGTTCCCCCGCCGCTTTGCGCATGTGAGAGATGGCATGGCCTTCGTCGCGGGGAAGCGTCGCGGCGAGTTCATTGACCCGTCGCCAGCGATCGAGCGTCGATCCGTCGCTACGGCCGGCCGCAGCCAGAGCCGACCACGTGTCCGCGCAGCGCAAGAGCGCAGTTCCGGCCTTCGCCATCTCCGCGGACTCCGTTAACCGGGCCACGTCGCCACAGAACTGTGCCTGCAACCGGCGGAACAGGCCGCCGCCCGTGCCTGCCTTCTCTACAAAGGCGTGGAGAGAACGCAGCGCGATGTCCAGTTCCGGTTCGGGCATGAGCCCCGGCCACCGGTCGACATCCTCGGCGAAGACCGTGACTCCACTGATCCCGGCAGCGGCAACGGCATCCGGCGGTAGCACCGACGCGTCCGGAATAATCGCGGTTGTCGCCGCCTGCATGTTTTCGACCGAGGCCACGAGGGCCGAAGCCGCAGTCTGGCGGAGATCGGGCAGGATCTGGGGCCAGTTCACGAAGTACGTGGTGTGCCTCGTGGGCACGGGGAACGATCGGGACGCGCGCGCCCGCGCAAGAGCCTCGTAGGGGACTTTCTGCATCTCGGCTCGGTCGTTGTCCACCACGAAAGCCGTCTCGGTGTCGTCTTCGTAACCGATCACGACGATGTCGTGCCGACTCATCTGAAGGCGGACATTGAGGTAGGGCAGCTCAGAAATGTCGGCCCACATCAGCACGGGACGGCCTTGCTGGAGTTCGCGGCGGACCCAGCCCCAGCCGGTCTCGGGATCGTCGGTTCCCCGAACGTCGACCTCTGCACCCAGCCTGGCGAGAAGGTCGACCTCGAGGTCGCTGCTACGCCCGACGAAGTAGATGGGAGGGGCGAGACCCGGTGCCCGCAGGTAGGTGAAGCCGAGACCACCGCCCATTCCGAAGACCAGACCTTCGCTCGGCACCTCGTCCCAGCCCAGACCGGCCCACTCCAGGAGGTCTCTCAGCGCTCCGGAACCACAATGCCCTGCCTGACGGTGGGGATAGTCCAGTAGGACTCGTCGCGGCTCTGGATGACGGGTAGGGACCTCGACTGACATGACATCTCCTGAATCGGCGTCGCAGCAATCTGCGCGGTTTCCGGTTGGACGGGCATGCGGTTACGTGACTATACATTCGTTCATGCAGGCATGTACCTACCTCAGCGGTCCATCGAAAGGATCCTTCGTTCCTGCGCCGCCCGCCGAGTGATAGCTCAAGAAATGCGCTGGGCGAGGCAGCCCCGGGCGTCCGCCAGACAATCACCACCGCTCTCCTCCACGAGCCGGCGGCCGGGGGGTTCAGTCTGGGAGATGGCCGCGTGCCGGTCGTCCTGCCCCGGCACGACAACCTCCTCCACTCGACCGCTCCCGGCGCGGTGCCCGGAACGCAGGTAGCAGTCCGCCACGACCGTGATCAGCGCGGACTCGGCCCGCTTGCGGCGCTCGAGCAGCCACTCGGGGAAGTAGCTGCCCAAGCGCAGCTTCGGGACGGCGACATCAACGGTGCCGACCCGCGTATCCAGGGGCCGGTGGCGGTAGCCATTGCGGTGGTTGGTGCGCTGCTCCGAGCGGGCGTTCCACTCGGCGCCGCAGACGGCATCGGCGTCCGCGGACAGCAGGGCGTTGATCATGGTCTGCTGCAGCTCACGCATCAGATCTGGAGACGCCTCTGTGAGGGCTTGGCCAAGCAGGCCTGCCGGGTCGACAATATGGGGTGCGGTCATCGTGATGACTCCTCGAGGATTCTTTGGAAGGTTGACTCGATGGATCACACGGTGGCCGCTCTACATCCGTCAACGACACGGATGTCGGAGACGATCTCGGCCACCGAGTTACACCACTCTAAGGTTCGGAGATGTAGCGCTGGAGGATCGCGTGGACCGCCCGCAGGGTGTCGGTGACCCGTGTCGATCCACCCCGAACTCGGTGGTGGACCATCTGGTCAGTGGCAGATCATGGTCAGCTGGGTGTGAACACGCCAGTGCCTTGACCTCGGCGACCTCGACCGGGGTGAACACCCGCGGTCGCCCCGGTCGGGGCCGATCCTCAAGCCCCTCCAGGCGCTCGAGGCAGAAGCGATGCCGCCAGCGGCGTGCGGTGTCCTCACACACCCCGACCTCGCGGGCGATCGCAGCGTTCGCGTCACCGTCTGCCAGCGGCGAGCACGATCCGGGCCCGCAGCACCTCACGGTGTGGACAACTCGCGGCGTTCGCGCGGCGGGTCAGCTCGTCGCGTTCTTTGTCAGTGAGGATGACGACATCAGCGCTGGTGGGAGACATATTCATTTCTGACGCACCCAGCATCGCCAGCCAAGTCGCCACGCCGGAACAAGCCGAAATTCGAGTGCGAAACCAGTGGCGGTGATGATGGAGACCATGGCGAAGATCCCCGACTCGACCCAGACGTCACTGAGACAAAAGCTCCTGGCTCGCGCTACCGAACGCTGGCCCCAGATCCAGACCCTGCATACCCGCTACCGCGCCGGGTTCGCCTACATCGACGCCACCTTGACCCACGGGGAAGAGTTGAAACTCTGCCGGCTTGGACCGTTCCCGTTCTGGTGGACACTTGAAGATGAGCGTCGAGTTCCCGCGAGATAGAGGGAGCGATTTATGGGATCGACTCGTCGGAGCTTCACCGCCGAGTACAAAGCCAACGCGGTAAGTTTGGTAATCGATGATGGCCGGACGATTGCCGAAGTTGCGCGCAGTATCGGTGTTCACGAGATGACATTGGGGAAATGGGTGAAGAAAGCACGAGACGAGGGTGACGACACTTCTGACCGCCCGTTGAATGAAGACGAGCGGGCAGAGCTCGAGCGTCTCCGGGAGGAAGTGAAGCATGCCCGGATGGAGGTGGAGTTCGCAAAAAAAGTAGCGACCTGGTTCGCGAAAGACCCGCGGTGAAATTCGCCGCTATCGCGGACTGGGCTGATTCCGACTCCTATCCGGTCACATTCATGTGTCACCAACTCGGCGTCTCGACCTCTGGCTATTACAAATGGCGTGGAAAGTCCCGCTCAGCGCGAGACCTCCGGGACGACGAACTGACCACGCTGATCGAGTGCCTCTACAAGCGTCTCAACGGCCGCCCCGGCGTTCGTCGTATGCGCGCGGAGCTCGCCGCCGGCGGTCACCGGGTCTCTCACAAGCGGGTGTGGCGGCTGATGAAAGCAGCAGGCTTGGAGGGTCGCCACCCGAAAGCGTGGAAGCGAACCACCGTCGCTGGCGACGACCCTGTCGCCGCCCCCGACCTCATCGGTCGCGACTTCACCGCGGCAGAGATGAACACCAAGTGGTGCGGCGATATCACTTACGTGCGGACCTGGAACGGCTGGGCGTACTTGGCCACTGTGATCGATCTGCACTCCCGGATGGTCGTCGGATGGGCCGTGGCCGACCACATGCGTACCGAGTTGGTCACCGACGCACTGGAAATGGCCATCGCTCGACGGCGACCGCCCGGAAAAGTCGTATTCCACAGCGACCGCGGAACCCAATACACGTCCACTGAATTCGACAAGTATTGTACGAAGAACAATATTCGGCGATCACTGGGACGCACCGGCATTTGTTTCGATAATGCGGTCGCAGAATCGTTTTTTGCGAGCTACAAGAAGGAGCTCATCCACACGCGTCCATGGCCCACACTCAAAGCGCTCACAAAGAGCACATTCACTTGGATCGAGGAGTACTACAACCGAGCGCGGCGACGTTCAACACTCGGCTACTTGACACCAGCCGAGTTCGAACTAGGATTCAGAGACATCTACGAACTCGCGGCCTAATTCAGGTGGCCACTTTGTCGGGAACACTCCAGCTGCGCTACGCCGGATCAGCCAGCCAATGGGGATTCGCGATCTACCGCGCCAGCCACAACGACTACCAGCAAGCCGCCCTGCCAGGCGGATGGCCCTCAGGCACTCCCGAAGAAGCCCTCGACACCGCCTGCGGCCTCTACCTCGGCGACCCCACCGCCTGGCTCCCAGACCCCCGACGAACTAACGGAGACACCCACTAGTCCTGGGCGCACCAGGGCCCACGGACCTGCAGCTCACCCGTGGCGTGGTCGTCCCACGGCTGCGGCTCCAGGCTGGCGGCGTCGACGATGCGGGCCTCGACCCCGAGGATGGGGATGCCGGCACGGGCTCGCTGTTCGGCCTGGGTGC
Organism: Dietzia sp. KRD202; assembly: GCF_017168155.1. Lineage (NCBI taxonomy): Bacteria > Bacillati > Actinomycetota > Actinomycetes > Mycobacteriales > Dietziaceae > Dietzia > Dietzia sp. KRD202. Next base: position 130,112 of record NZ_JABFAN010000016.1, read on the forward strand.
CGGCGTCCGCGTCGGCGTAACGGCGAGGCAGGACCGAGGAGGAAGCCAACGGGCTGATCTCGGTCATGCCCCAGGCCTGGAGGATCGGCAGTCCGACCTGGTCGCGATAGGCCTCGGAGAGCGCCTGCTGCACCGCCGAGCCGCCGCAGCCGATCCTCCCGGAGCCGGTGGGGACGGCCGGCCAGGTTCTACAACCACGACCGACGACACAGCACGATCGGAATGGTGAGCCCGATCAGCTACGAGACCGCCGCGGCGACCGAACCGGAAGCCGCCTAGGAAACCCTCCACGATGCGGGGGGAACCACAGTTAGGCGACGGCTTCGAAGTGCAGTCGCAGGCCGAGGGCACGGGAGACTTTGATGACGGTGGCCAGCGTGGGGTTGCCGCTTGGTGAGAGTGCTTTGTAGAGGCCTTCGCGGCTGATTCCGGCTTGGCGGGCGATTTCGCTGAAGTTGCGGGAGCGGGCGATGTCTCCGAGGGCGTGGGCGATGACGGTGGGGTCGTCGTTGCTTTCTTCGATGAGGGCTTCCAGGTAGGCCGCGACGTCCTCGACGGTGTTGAGGTGCGTCGAGGGGTCAAAGTGGGTGAAGGTTTCGGTGTTCATTGGGATTCTCCTTGTGTTCGTCGCCAGTGTTCGGCGATCTCGTGCGCTCTTGTGATGTCTGTTTGTTGGCTGGACTTGTCTCCTCCGGCGAGGATGAGGATCAGTTGGTCCTGGTGGCGGAGGTAGTAGATGCGGTAGCCGGGTCCGTAGTTCAGGCGCAGTTCCGAGACGCCATGGCCGACGGGTCTGACGTCTCCGGGGTTGCCCGAGGCCAGGCGTCTAATCCGGACGAGCACCCGCGCGGCGGCCTGTCTGTCTTTGAGCTTTGTCAGCCAGCGGTTGAAGGTGTCTGACCAGAGGATCTCGATCACGTGTGTCAACTATAGTTCACACCAGGTGTGTGGATCAACCGCTGCCACACGCCTGGGCCTGGGGCGGGGCGTGTGGCCCAGGGGCGCTGCCCGGGCCGGTGGTTAGGGCCGGGGTGGCAGTGGAAATGGTGTGGTGAACTCGGTGAACCACTGGGCGGGTGTGAGCTGTACTGCGCCGATGGGCCCGGTGACTGCGTCGACGGGGATGTCATAGAGGGTGAGGACGTCGTTGTCCTGGAAGAGGTCTTCGGCCAGGTCTGACCACGACTGGCCGGTGTCGGTGGTGGTGCGGTGGAGGATGAGGTGCAGTGCCATTTCTTCGCCGGTGCAGCGGGGTACGGGTGCGCCCCACCGCTTGGAGTCGTCGGCCAGCCGGGAGGCGCAGTCGGCGAATTGGTAGCGCCAGAACCGGCTCTGGGCGTACGTGCACGCTGGCAGGGCGGCGAGGATGTGTCGCTGACTGGGGCCCACTGCCGCGGTACCGAGCGCATCAGCAGCGGTGCGGATCTCGGTCGCGATCTTGCGGGCCGTGGTGGCGAGGATGCCCGCACGCCTGTGGCCAACGGTGTCGATGAGTTCGGCGAACTCAGCATCGAGATTAGTCACGGCCCACCCTCCTGGTCCGGACGAAGAAGGTGGCAGTGATTCTAGTGGCCCTCCCGCGTGCGAGGCGCTCGTGCGCCCCTGGCTGTGCGCCGGCGCGGCCCTCGTCGCCCGGGTGGCGTTCTCCGCTGGCGGGGCTCGCGCCCGGCCCGCGGTGCCAGCGGTGCGAAGGGGTGGTCGCTGCCCGATCGGTTAACGTTGGTAACTAGATAAGTTCCCGGTTACCCGTTACCGGACTTGGAGGGGTTGTCATGTCGACGTCGGAGAAGATCGCTCGAGCCTATGGGGTGCTCGTTGCACGAGGGGACAAGGTCACCGTGCGCAGCGTGCAGCGTGAAGCGGGGGTGCGCATCGGTGAGGTGGCCGCGTGGATGCGCGAGCACGCCACCGGCGCTGCCGGGGACGTGCCCGAGGCTCCGGATCTGTCGGAGGCAATGTCGGCGATGGTGCAGTCGGTGTGGGCCGCGGCGTGGAAGCGGGCCGCCGAGCAGGCGGACGAGGCGACCGCTGTGGCGCTGGATGCAGCCCGCGGCGGCGAGGCCGACGCGCTGGCGGCCGCCGAGCAGGCCGCCGCCGAGAGGGACGAGGCCGCCGCGTCACGCGATCGCGCCACTGGTGAGGCCGAGGGGCTACGCGTAGAGCTGGAGCAGCTGCGCGGTCAGCTCGAGACCGCGCTCAATGACGCCGCCGTCGCACGCGCTAAGGCCGAGGAGTCCGACCGGGCACGGGTCCGGGCGGAGGCCACCTCGGACACCCTGCGGGAAGTCCTGGACTCGCTGCGCGAGACCGCGCGCAAGCCAGGCCAGTCGGATCAGCCGGGCCAGTCATAGCCAGCCCGCCAGAGCACGAAGCGCGCTGACTGTCGGAGGGGAAAGCCACACTGACAGCCGATCTGGCCGTGAGGTCTGTGCGAGCGCCGCGGCGGGAAGGCGTTAGCGACAGGAGTGTGGAATGTGGGATCTGGAGACCGCGCTGTTGGCTACCGCTCTCGTCGCTGGCGGCGCCTTGGCCTTGCCGCCGCCTCGCGCGTGGGGCCGGCGGGTTCTGCGCGGTGATTGGCATGCTCGGTGTTTTGCAAGGGCCGTACGTGGGCGCCGACGGTAGCGGCGCTCGGGCTGCTGGCGTGGTTCGTCGGTCATTGGTCGTTCGCGGTGCGCCACGGGCGTGCACTACCGGGCGCGGATGGCGCTGTGGGTGATCGATAAGACCCCGTTGCGATGGACGATCCCGCGGTACTGGCAACTGCGCCGGCAACGCCGACAAGCAGCGGCCCGCTGACACATCCCGCCCGGGCCGCCAACGAGAATGGCCCCGCCTGCGGGCGGGGCCATTTGGTGTGGGTGACTGTACTCCAGCTTTAGAACAGTGGGGGCGTGTCGAGCGGTGCGGCGTTGCCGGATGCCCGTGCGTAGGCGACCGGGTCCCAGCCGCCCGCCACGGCGTCGCGGACGGCCAGCGAGCGGGCCTGGCGATCGTGGCGCTTGGCCAGGCTGCGGATGATCCCGGTGCGGCCACAGGCCACCGCGTAGAGCAGGTTCGCCGACTGGGTGGAGGCGATGAGGTGTCAAGCCCCGGGTTTTGTAGAGGGTGGTTATCTGGCGTCGATGAGGTCGTCGACGGGCTCTGGTGCCGGTTCGGCCGCCGTGTGTTGGGCTTCGTACTCCGCCGGGGGGACGTAGCCGATCTCGCCGTGGATGCGGCGGTGGTTGAACCAGTCGATGTACTCGGCCACGGCGATCTCAAGGTCGTCGATGTCCCGCCATGGCCCCTTGTGGCGGTTGCGGATCAACTCGGCTTTGAACAGAGAATTGAACGCTTCGGCCATCGCGTTGTCGTAGGAGTCGCCGCGTGAACCCACCGAGGCCACCAGATCCTGTTCTTCGAGCCGCTCGGTGTAGCGCAGCGCCCGGTATTGAACGCCGCGGTCACTGTGGTGAATCAGGCCGCCCAGGTCGTCGCCGGCGTGGGTGCGCTGCCAGATCGCCATGTTCAACGCGTCCAGAGCCAGGTCGGTGTAGAGGTTCTTGGACAGCTGCCACCCGACGACCATCCGCGAGTAGACGTCGATGATGAACGCCGCGTACACCCACCCGGCGTAGGTGCGGATGTAGGTGATGTCGGCTACCCATAGTTAATTTGGCCGCTCGGCGACGAACTTGCGTTCCACCAGGTCAGCGGGCCGCTCGGTCTCAGCCTTGGGCCGAGTGGTGCGCGGCGACTTGGCCCTCTGGACCCCCTTGAGTCTTTCAGCTCTCATGAGGCGTTCGACGGTGTAGCGGGCGACCTGGTGGCCGGCGCGTCCCATCTCCTTCCACATCTTGCGGGCGCCGTACACGTGGTAGTTCTCCTCGTACATCGTGGTGATCGCGGCCGTCAGTTCGGCGTCGCGAACCGACCGCGCTGAGGGCGGTCGGGTCTTGGCGGCGTAGTAGGACGAAGGCGCGATCGCGGCGCTGGTCTCGGACAGTGCGTCGCAGATCGGCTGGACACCGTGTTCGTCCTTGTGGCGGTCGATGAACTCAACCTTCAGCGCTGTGGACGGTCCAGCTCCGCGATGCTCCTATGTCAAGCCCCGCTCACGCCGCCGCCTGAAGTGCAGGGATCGGAGTGCGTGGCGCTGCAGTTGGAGGCGGCGACGTGGCCTCGGCCACGGGCCGTGCTTCGTCGGCGCGCATCGCTGCGAACACCCGGTCCGATATCCGGCGGCGGAGCAGTCGCAATGCCTCGGTTCGGGTCTTGCCGGCGGCGATGAGCTTGTCGTAGTAGTCGGTGCCTTCGCCGCCGAGCCGCAGCTGGGTCACCGCGGCCATGTGCAGCGCGGTGTTGATGCGCCTGTTACCGCCCCGGGACAGCCTGACGCGGACCTTGTTGCCAGACCACACTGGGATCGGAGCCGTGCCGTTAAAACGGGCGAAGGCGTCTTTGGACTTGAACCGCCTGACCCCGGCAGTCTCGCCGATGATCATGGCCGCTCCGAGCACCCCAAGCCCCGGGACCTCAAGCAGGTGCTGATGATTCGCGCGCGCCAGCTTGCTCAGGCGGCTCTCGATCTCGTTGATCCGCCGGGTGAGCGATCGGATGTCCTCCAAGATGTCGCGGGCGATCTCCGGCACGACCCCGGTCAGGCCGTCCAGGTGGGTAATCAGCTCATCGAGAAGATGGTAACGACGCAGCGCCCGGGACGGTATCTGCAGGTCAGGGTCGATCTCGTGCAGGAACCAGCGGACCTTGGACTGCAATGCGGTACGGCGAGCGACCAGGCTGCGACGGTGGTCGGACAGTAGCTTGATCTCCCGCGCCGGCCCCGGCAACTCGGCCGTCGGTAGGTCACTTTCGCGCAGGGCAACGCGTGCCACGGCCTCTGCGTCGATCGGGTCGGACTTGCCGGGTTCGCGACCCGACCGGCGCATACCCGCCATCAGCCGGGTGTGGACTCGCACGACCTTGTGCCCGGCGTCGAGCAGGTCGGCTTCCAGGCGCCGGGTCAGGTGCCGGCAGTTCTCGATCGCAATGATCACCTCCTCGAACTGCTCGAGCCAGGTCATGATTTTCTGATGCCCGGCCGCCCGGGCCTCGACTGTGAGGACATCGATCCTCCTGCCGACCTCGTCGACAGCTACGAGCGTGTGCCAGTTCTTGTGGGCATCAATTCCGATGACAGTCACCGCGGGCCTCCTTCTGATCCGTTGCCGTACGTTCGGCACCGCCGACCGAGGTCGGGCACGCCTCAGTCGGGCAGGACGAGCGAGCAAGCTCCTATCAGGCCACGGCCTTGATCAGCGATGCACACCCGGTGGAGCGGCACATCGCGGACAAGCCACCTATGGCAGCGAAAAAACGAGCCAACCCCACCGGGCATCGTCATTGTGGTACTGAAGCGAAAAAAGCCGACGCCTGCTTCAAGATCGTGTTCGCCCGCCGCAGCTCGCGGTTCTCCTTCTCCAGCTGGGCCAGGCGGGCGTCGCGATCAGCCGAGACCGACGAGGCGTCTTGGCCCTCGGCCTGGGCTTTACGGACCCAGGCCCGTAGTGCTTCGCGGTGCACGCCGAGCTGCTCAGCGACACGCACGATCGCACCGTGTGAGCGGTCGGGGTCGGCCAGTGCTTCCAACGCCATCCGCGTCGCTCGTTCGCGCAGCTCGTCCGGGTACTTGCGAGGTGCTCCCATGGTTCTGATGATCCCTTCCCGGGTAATCGATGTCTCCATCAAACCCGGGGCGATGCACGTCGATGCCGACGGCCAGCCGGCCGAGCTGCACTTGGTGATGGACAACTACGCCGCCCACAAGCACGCGAACGTCAAGGCCTGGCTGGCCGACAATCCACGGTTCACGGTCCACTTCACACCCACTCACGCCTCGTGGATGAACCTGGTGGAGGTCTGGTTCGGCATCGTCGAACGCCAGGCCATCCGCCGCGGGTTCTTCACCTCCGTCAAGGACCTCAACGCCAAGATCCGCACCTTCATCGACGGCTGGAACAACCGCTCCCACCCCTTCGTCTGGACGAAAACCGCCGACGAAGTCCTCGCGAAAGCCAACCGTAAGAAGACTTCAAATGCGGACCACCAGAGACGTGTTTAGGCGTGCTGGCGGACGGAGTGCTCGCCGAGCGAGCGAGTGCGCGTCGGGTACGGACTACTGTCCCATGACAGGTGTCGGGAGTGACCGGGCGATGATCTCCTTCATGATCTCGGTGGTGCCGGCGTAGATCTGACTGACCCGCAGGTCGGTCCATGCGCGCGCAATCGGATACTCCTCCATGTAGCCGTAGCCGCCGTGGAGTTGCAGGCAGGTGTCGGCGACTTGCTGAGCGCGTTCGGAGCTCCAGTACTTCGCCATCGCGGCGGTGGGGATGTCCAGTTCGCTCTTGA
>NZ_JABFAN010000016.1:136604-196591 GCF_017168155.1 Dietzia sp. KRD202
CCACCAAATGCGACACCACGACCGTCTGCCGCTATCTGTGACCAGACCGGTGCTCGCGTGTATCGCCATGAGCAGATGCCGCCACAGAGCGTCGACAGAACCCCGCCATATAACGGCGAAAGCCACAATTGCTGCTGTGTCACAGGGTCCAGTTCGACATTTATGAAACACCTTCCCATCGGGTCTAATATCTACTGATACAGATTCCGGGCGAAAGGGTCTCTTCGATGGCCGATCGGATCGGGACGCTCTTGAACCGTTCGGGTGACGGTGGCGAGGAGGTGCTCATCGTCAGCCGCGGGAAAGAGCGGACTCGGTTCCGGCGCCGGGACGAGTTGGGCTGGAGCTTTCGGGTGGAGTCGACGGACTCGGAGAACATCATCGAGCAGAACCCGAAACGAAAGCCAAAGCCGGATCCGAAGCCGGCTCGCCGGGCCTCGCGTCCTCGTGGGCAGCGAGTGGCGTACGTGCGGGTGTCGGCGGCCGATCAGAACGAGGCGCGTCAGCTCGAAGCGGTGGGGGAGTGCGACCGGGTCTACGTCGAGAAACAGTCCGCTCGCTCGCGTGCCGATCGCGTGAAGCTAGAAGAGTGCATCAGGTATCTCCGGGACGGTGACGAGCTGGTTGTTGCGTCGATGGACCGGCTCGCCCGTTCTCTGGTTGATCTCAAGCAGATCGTCGGCGAGATCACCGCCAAGGGCGCCAGTGTGGAGTTCGTCCACGAGCGGGCCACCTACGCCGCCGGCGCCCAGGATCCTCGAGCAGACCTGATGCTCTCGCTGCTCGGTGCGTTCGCCGAGTTCGAGCGGGCCATCATCCGTGAACGCCAGGCCGAGGGCATCGCCATCGCCAAGGCGAAGGGCAAGTACAAGGGACGCAAACGCGTCCTGACTGACGAGCAGATCGACAAGGCCCGCGCCCGCATCGAGGCAGGGGAGGGGCCATCAGCGATCGCCCGCGATCTGGAAGTCGGACGGTCAACGTTGTACCGCGCCCTCCAACGACATACGACGTAGACGAGGAAGGGGAAGCGACATGGATGGGTGGTCGCCAGTGTGCGGCAAGGGCCGCATCGCAGCGTTGCTCGAGACCGGGACCGTGGGTGCTGTCCGAGATCTCTTTCCCTACGGGGTGCGGATCCTGTGTCCGATCACGCTCCATACGGGCCGCGACGTGGCCGGGTGGAGCTCATGGCATGAGGTCGCTGAGCGTGTAGGTGCGCAGTATCCGCCCCGCCGTGGATTGACATCGATGATCGACAGCGCCAACACCCCGGAGCTGGCGATAGGTGTGGATCGCCTGGTCGGGTGTAGCGCTGGCCCTGCCATCGAGATCGCGCAGCGCTACTGCAGCACCGCGTCTGTCCTGCAGTGGAAAGCCGCGATCTGGACAGTGAACGGCGATCCAATCGGAACATCCGACGCCGCACGCACTATCACAATCGTCGATGACGGCGACTATGGCAGCTCCTACGACTACCAGCTGGTATCAGCTTCCACGGCGGCTCTCATGGACCCGTTCCTCCACCCCGAACCATCCTTCTTGTGGTCCGACGACGAGACACTGTTCCTCGAGATTCAACCCGAGACAGGATGGATCGAGGTCTACTCGACTAGGCCGGATCTGGTCGAGGAGGTGCGAAGCGACACCCAGTGGGAAGTAGTCCCGCTGACCCGCGACCTCCCGCAGTCGTAGCAATAGCGCCTCCCGCGAATCTTGCTCGCGGTAGGCACTGCAGCACGACACCGGACCGCCAGCCAGTACTGGCAGAAACCCGCCACCGAGCGCCGGGAGCTGATGCACGGTTAGGTGACAGGGTTAGTCACGCGGTCTGAAGGGCCTCGTCGGTCATGATGGTCTCGAATTCAATGGGGGCCAGTCTGCCGAGGCGGTCCTGCCGTCTACGACGGACCCGGCCATCAGGTTGGTCGCAGTCGGCTGATGGGTGGTTACACCTGGCGCCCGGCGTCTTCGGCCCGCAGAATCGCCGGCAGAACCACGTGTGGCTCGGGGATCATCCCGGGTGTGACGCGGTGCCGGAACACCCAGTAGCTCCATGCCTGGTAACAGAGGATCACGGGCAGCGCCACGACCGTGATGGCGGTCAACACGCCGAGGGTATACGTACTGTGCGCCGCGGACTGCACCGTGATGTCGAAGGCACTGTCGATTGTGGACGGCAGCAGAACCGGGAACATGGCCAGGAAGATCGCGGCCAGCCCGAACAGGCCGGTGCCGGCATAGCCGGTAAACGCGAGCCCTTCCCGGCCCGCGCGTGCCTGAGCCCATCCGACGCCACCGGAGACCACGGCGAGAAGGGCGACCGTCCACCCCGCCGGTCCGGCACCGTGCTCGAATTGCACCATCGCAATCCAGACGAGCAGCGGCAGCAGGCAGAGGGGAGCCCACCGGACGGCGAAACCGGATGCGCGCCGCCGCACTGGGCCGTCGGCCTTGAGCGCCAGGAACGTGGCGGAGTGGGCCAGGGCAAATCCCACCACGGCGAGGCCACCGACGAGGGCGGGCCACGAGAGCCAGGCAAAGGGACCGCCGACGCGGTCGCCGTTGCCGTCGATAGGCAGTCCGATCGAGGTGAGCGCGAGCAGCGCGCCGATGAAGAACGCGACGGCCGCGGAACCGAGGCCGATCATGTACGTCCAGAACGTCGCCCAGACCCTTGTGCCGACCTTGCCCCGGTACTCGATACCGACGGCCCGCACGATGAGTCCGAGCAACGCGAGGGTCAGCGGCACGTAGAGGGCGGACAGTAGCGCGGCGTACCAGGGCGAGAACGCGGCGAAGAGGGCAGCGACGGCGGTGATGAGCCACACCTCGTTGCCGTCCCAGACGGGGCCGATGGTGTTGAGCATGACGCGGCGGTCGCGTTCGCTGCGGGTCGAGAAGATCATGTGCATGCCCACGCCCAGATCGAATCCCTCGAGCAGGAGGTACCCGGTCCACAGGAGGGCGATGGCGACAAACCAGATGATTGCAAGGGGTTCCATGGTTGTTCCTCGTCTCGTGGTCAGTAGGCAAACGACAGCACGTCGTCGTGCTCGCCGTCCGGGTCGTCGACGTCGTCGTCGTCCTGACCAACGAGTTCGGGCATCGCACTGGCGACTCCACCGCGCGTATACCGCACCAGCAGGTACACCTCGACGACCAGCAGAACCCCGTAGACGGAGCCCAGGGAGATGAGGGAGAACAGCAGCTCCCCGGCGGTCACACCGGGAGATACGGCGGCCTGGGTGTACATGTACACGGAGTCGGCTCCGGTCACGGCGGGGTTCGGGGCCACGACGAACGGCTGTCGGCCCATCTCGGTGAAGATCCATCCGGCGATGTTCGCGGCGAACGGTGCGAGGATTCCGGCGAGCGCGAGTCGCATGAGCCCGCGGGATCCGGGGACGGTGCCGCGCCGGGTGAGCCACAGGGCAACCGCTCCGGCGGCGGCGACTATCCCGCCGAGGCCGATCATGAGGCGAAAGCCCCAGTAGGTCACCCACATGACGGGGACGTACTCGATCTGCGCGCCCGCCCGGTCGCCGTACAGGGCGTCGTCCGGAATCGTCTCGCCGTAACGGTCCACGTACTCGGGTTCGAGGTCGCGAATACCCGGCATGTCGACGCCCCACTCCCCGGTGGCGAGGAAGCCGAGAACGCCGGGGACCTCGATGAGAGTGGTGACGTCGCGGCAGTCCGTGGATCCCGGGTTGCCCAGCGAGAGCACCGAGAAGGAGGAGCCGGAGTGGCAGGCGGCCTCGGCGGCAGCCATCTTCATGGGCTGCTGCTCGTACATGAGTTTGCCCTGGATGTCGCCGGTGACGACTGTGCCGAGGAACCCCACCATGGCGACTATCGCGCCGAATCGCAGGGACCAGATCCAGACGCCGTGGTCGGTGCGGTCGCGTCCTGGTATGTCCTGGGCCTGCCCCACGATCACGTGCCCGCGCTCGTCGACGGTGTCGATCCCGTCATGCCGGCGGCGCCACAGGTGGTACCAGGCGATCCCGAGCAGGAACATCCCTCCCACCACGAGCGCACCAAAGACGGCGTGGGTGAACGCTGCCAGTGCGGTGTTGTTGGTGAGCACGGCCCACACGTCAGTCATGACCGGCCGGCCGTCCTCGCCGAGCTCGACGCCCACGGGGTGCTGCATCCACGAGTTGGCGACGATGATGAAGTACGCCGAGACCCAGGATCCGATCACCGCGCACCACAGGGCCGCGAGGTGCACGCCCTTGCGCAGCCTGCCCCAGCCGAAGATCCAGATACCGAGGAAGGTCGATTCGAGGAAGAAGGCGAGCAGACCCTCGAGCGCGAGCGGGGCACCGAACACGTCCCCGACGAACCGGGAGTACTCGCTCCAGGCCATTCCGAACTGGAACTCCTGGACCAGGCCCGTGGCCACGCCGAGGATGAAGTTGATGAGGTAGAGCTTTCCCCAGAATTTGGTCATCCGGAGAAATTTCTCCTGGCCGCTGCGCACCCAGGCGGTGTGCATCACGGCAACCATCGCCCCGAGTCCGATAGTGAGCGGGACCATGAGGAAGTGGTAGACGGTCGTGATGCCGAACTGCCAGCGTGCGATCTCGACAACGTCCATAGGACGCCAACCCCTTTCACCGGATCGGGTGTCGTGTTCACCCGCCATCGGCATTCTACATAGCGTAGAAATATTTCTACCGAGAGTCGAATTTCTTTCGCCACTGATAGAATCCGGCTACAAAGCAGGAGGAGAGGATCACCGTGGCGACCCTGGGCGAGTTGGAGCGTGCCGTTATGGACGTAATCTGGGACCACAGTGGGCCGGTGACGGCGTACGACGTCAAGGGCGTGCTCGACAGCTCCCGGGAGCGCCCACCCGCCGTGACCACCCTGCTCACGGTCTTGAGCCGCCTTGCACGCAAAGGTCTGGTCGTCTCGGATCGCACCGCGCGCCCCCACCGCTACCGCGCTGTGGCCTCGCGGGAGGAGTACACCGCGGAACTCATGCACGAAGTCCTGGGTGACTCCCGGGACCGGCACGCGGTACTTGCACGGTTCGTCGGCGGGGTCTCCAACGATGAGGCGGCGGCGTTGCGCACCCTACTGAAGGGAAACGGCTGATCCCCCAGTCGGCGATGTCCACCGGCGCCGTGGGGCTCCTGTTGGCCGGGGTCGCCCTGGCCCTGGCCTGGCCGGTGCCGGTTCTGTTGGCTCGCGCGCGCTGGCCGATGCACGCCCCGGCCCGCGCGCTCCTTCTCTGGCAGGCCATCGGCCTGGCCGGCGGGGTCTCGATGATCGGGGCACTCGCGCTGATCGGCCGCGCGGTCGCGCCGGAGCATCCCCTGGCCGCGGTGATCCCTGCGATCCTGCTGGGCTGTTATCTTCTCGCTCACCTCGGTGCGACCGTCGTCCAGGTCACGCGGCAACGGCGCCGACATCTGACGCTGCTCCAACTACTCACGGCGCCCCATCCGACCCGCGCGCGAACGCGGGTTATCGATGAGGCCGCACCGGTGGCATATTGCATCCCCCGTGGCGCCGGTTCTGTCACGGTGCTCTCCCAGGGGCTGCTCGACAACCTGGATCCAGATGAGCTCGAGGCCGTGATTGCCCACGAACGCGCGCACGTGGAGCAGCGGCACGACATCCTGCAATTGGCATTCCGGGCCTGGCGGTCAGCGTTACCGGGGCTGCCCACAGCGGTCCTCGCGGAGACGGAGGTCGCCGCGATGGTGGAGATGTTGGCCGACGACCAAGCTCGCCGCGAAGTACGCGACGAGGTGGTGGCCCGCGCGATCCTGCGGGTCGGTGCCGCCGACGGTAGCGGTGAGACCGACAGCGTCGGCGACGACGACCGCAGCGGGAGCAGCAGGAACGAGCGCGGCTGCGGCCACCAGGCCTCCTGCCGCGGCGGCCGCATGAGCGATCGACTCCGCCGTCTCGGTGCCCCGGCCCCCGGCCATGAGTGAACGATGCGGATCTGACGGCTCGCTCCGGCTCGTTCAGCTGAGTCGGACCACCTGGTCCTCGGGCCGCCGGTCGTTGTGGCGGTGTGAAACCAGGATCACCACCTTGTCGTGGGCGGCGGTACGGAGATCTTCCATCATGGCGTCGGCTGTCGGCGCGTCTAGGTGCGCAGTCGGCTCGTCGAGCAGGAGAACGTCGGCGCGCGTGAGCAGTGCCCGTGCCACCGCCAATCGTTGACGCTCCCCTCCTGATAGGGCCCGACCGCCGGCCCCGACCCGGGTGTCCAGACCGTCGGGGAGCGCGTCGAGCAGAACGGTCAAACCGACCCGCTCGAGAACCCGCCGCAGTGCGGCGTCATCGGGGGCCTGGGCGGCCGGCCTGGATAGGAGGAGATTGCCGCGCAGGGTGGAGTCAAAGACGTAGGCGTCCTGCGGGCACCAGGCCACGCGGGATCGCCATTCCTTTTCGGCGAACGTCGTGATCGGAGAGGTCTCGGCCCAGATCGTGCCGCCACTGAGGGGCAGTGCCCCCATCACGGCGGATAGCAGCGTGGACTTACCCGATCCGGACGGCCCGTCGAGGAACAACCAGCACCCCGTGCGCGCGACAGCATCCACCTCCGCCACGGCCGGTCGCGCAGTGTGCGGATACCGAGCAGTAACCTTCTCCAGCGTCACCGAATTCACGGGGCCGTTCGGCGCGCCAACGCCCCATGCGGTCTGCGGGAAGGGGCCCAGTACGGAGCCGAGGCTCTGCAGCAGTGATCGCACGGACGGCACTCGGTGCACTGCCGAGACCCACGCGGCGAGAGACTCACCCAGCGCCAGGCACAGGAGGGCAATCACACTGGCTCGTTCTGCACCCACCGACGGATCGGACACTGCCACGAGCACCGCTAGGAGGCCCGTGCCTGCTGTCACCGCCGCCGTTCCGAGCCCTGTGCCGCGGGTGGCGCGCCGTTCGGCGGCGGCCTGTTTCCGGTTCAGCTCGTCGAGTTGGTCGACCGCCGCCGCTGCCACTCCATTACCGCGTAGGTCCGCCGCTGCCGCGTTCAATGAGGCCGACCCCCGTATCAGGTGGGACCGACCAGCAACCCTGGCCACATCGCCCCCACGTTCGACCGTTGCCACTAGGACCGCGCCGAGGGCCATGGTCGCGCTCAGGCTCACCCCCACCTGCACAGTGAACTCGGGGGTGACCAACCAGGTGGTGAGTGTGGCTCCCAGCAGTACGGCGACTCCGGAGATCACGGGCGTAACGACTCTGGGGAGTTGGTCCCGCAGTTCATCGGCCTGGGTCACGAGGTAGTCCAGGGGCGCCCCACCCTCGAGCAGCCGCCGGGATCCGGTTCCTCGTGCTGCGATCGCTCGCCAGAGCCGCAGCCGAAGGTCATCGATGGTTCGAAAGGCGGCGTGATGGGTGAGTAATTGTTCGGCGTATGTGGCCACCGAGCGTCCGATCCCAAACGCTCGAACTCCGACGATCGCCACCAGGAGATACATGATGTACTCCTCGACGCTCGATCGGACGATCAACCATCCCGACAGCGCGGTGAGCGCCAAGCCCAGCGAGGTGGCGAGCACCGAGATGCCTACCGCCCCCGCCCAGAGCCTGCCGTGGGCACCAATCAGCGCACCGAGTGACAGACGCTGGGCGCCGCCTGTCTCGTCCGACACCTGCTCGTCCGCCCCCGCGCAGACTCCCTGTTCTGGTCCCCGCCCGTAACGACCCTGATCGGCATTCCCGTCCACAGCGGGGACCGGGGAGGCGCCGAGATCACCGTCCCGAGCGGCCTCGGTGAGCGCGGATGCGTCATCGTCTGCGCGGCCGGCCTGCCCAGAGATCCGAATAGTGCTCGTGGCGAGATCAAGTGTCATCGGTTCGTGGCTCGCCAGCACGATCGTGGCATGCTCGGCCCGGCGCACGATCGCGTCCCTGACCAGCTCAGCGGCATGGTGGTCAAGGTGGGCAGTCGGCTCGTCGAGCACCAGCAGGCGGGCGCCGGCGTCCACGCGGGCCAGTGCGCGCGCCACAGACAGGCGTCGGAGTTCCCCCGGGCTGAGTTCGGCGGCAGCCGACTCGGCGACCCGGGATAGTCCGACCTCGGCCAGAGCGGCCGCGGGATCCGCGCCATACAACGCGAGTTCCGCCCGTGGGGTGGCACCGAATACTCGCGGCGACTGGGGTGACCACCCCACGAGGTCAGCCTCGATTCCAGTGACTCGACCATGCACTATCGCATCGACCGGCAGCGCCCCGACCAGCGCCGAGAGGAACGTGGACTTACCGGCTCCACTGGCCCCGGTCACGGCGACAATGCCGCTCAGCTCTGCGTCGAGACCAGTCAATGCCGCGGCCCCGCGACCGGAATAGCGAACCTCGAGCCCTGCGACGCGGACCGTGGCCCCGTGGGCTTCTCGCAGGTCAGTCCCGGGTGCTACCTCGAGATGTTCGCGCACTCGGTGCAGAGCCGCGAGGCCATCCTGTGACGCATGGAATGCCACCCCGACCCGGCGAAACACGGTAAAGCACTCTGGCGCGAGCAGCAGCGCGAGCAGTGCGGGCTGTAGGTCCATCGACCCGCCAAGCAAGCGGAGACCCAAGAAGACCGCTACTACCGCCACAGAGATCGTCGCGATGAGCTCAAGTGCCAGGGCGGACAGGAACGCCCACCTCAGCGTCTCCTGCGTGCGGCGCCCGTAAATCCGCTGGATGGTGTCCAGCGAGTCCGTCTGCTCCTCGACGCGGCCGAGCCCGACCAGCACTGGCAGTCCGCGGGCCAGTTCGGCCAGATGGTCAGACAGCCTGGCCAGAGCACGCAACGCCGCATCTGTGCGTTGACCGGTGTGGCGGCCGATCAGGACCATGAACAGTGGCACCAGCGGGATCGTCACTACAATCGCCAGTGCACTGACCCAGTCGGCGGCGAGGATGCGTACCAGCAGTAGCGGGGGCACCACGATCGCCGCGACTATGGCCGGCACGGATTGCAGGTAGTACTCGTCCAGATCGTCTAAGCCATCCGTGGCGAGCACCGCGGTCCCGCCCCGGGGATCGTGCGCTTGCACCATGTGGCGCCACAGCCGACCCCGCAGGTTCTGCTTGACGGCGATGGCGACCCTGCGTGCACTCGTCTCGGTCGCCCATTCGGCAGCGGCCCGCAGCAGCACACCACTCATACCGAGTACCAGGATCGCCCGCACCGACCCGGTCGAGAGGGTGCCGACCGCCAGTCCCGCGATCCCTCGCGCGACAGCCTCCGCCACCAGCACCAGGCCCAGTGCCCGCAGGGCTGCCAACAGCCCCAGCGCCACGAGGGAGGATCTCGGTGCGGGCCCGAGGTCCGGGCGCGTGGAAATCCGCTGCACAGTCCGCTCGGCCTCGAGCATCCAGGGATCGATCCCCTGGGCGGGCCGCGTGGTCGACCTGCGCATCACCATCCACACACGTCCTCACAGGGGGTTCACCGCAATTGATCATCGACTCCGCCGTGTAATTCTACATTCCGTAGAAGTACGCGCTGGGACCAGGTCGGCGAACACCGGGTCATCGATGGCATCGACGCCAAGGCCGAGCAGTGGATCCTAAAGGGAGACCCTCCATCCGCTGTACTTATATACCCTGGGGGGTACATTGCGGGGTGGCAGAACTGCCACAGCTGCTACGAAAGGCTTCCAACATGAGCACTCACCATGCAATTCTGATCATCGGTGGAGGCAACGCGGGAATCAGCCTGGCCGCCCGACTGCGCCACGCGGGACAGGAGGACGTCGGTCTCATCGAGCCCAGCGATACTCACTACTACCAGCCATTGTGGACCCTGGTCGGCGGTGGATGTGCTCCACAGGAGGAATCTAAACGCTCGGAGTCCTCCGTGATCCCTCAGGGTGTTGCGTGGATCAAAGACGCAGCCGTCGATATTGATCCGGAGGCACAAACAGTGCTATTAGGATCCGGAGGTAGGGTTACCTATGACTACCTAGTCGTCTGCCCAGGTATTCAGCTTGATTGGAATAAGGTGCCCGGTATGGCCGAGGCTGTCTCGTCGCCGTCTGCGTCGAGCAACTACGTCTACGATCTCGCCCCGAAGACCTGGGATCTGATCAAGTCCACCCGGTCTGGGACGGCTATATTCACCCAACCTTCTGGCCCCATCAAGTGCGCAGGGGCCCCTCAGAAGATTGCGTACCTTGCGGCTGATTATTGGCGGAAGACGGGGGTACTTGACGACATCCGGGTCGTGTTGGTCCTTCCAACTCCAGGAATGTTTGGGGTACCAGTGTTCGCCGAGGAGCTTGAGCGCGTAGTCGCCGACTATGGGATCGAAGTCCGCAAGAACAGTGAGATGGTCTCGGTAGATCCTGAGACGAATACGGCGACCATCGCGGATAATTCTGCTGAGACCCAAGAGGATCTCCACTACACGATGCTACATATGGTGCCTCCCCAGTCGGCGCCAGATTGGCTCAAAGCCACGAAGCTCGCGGACCCTGAGGATCCCGGCGGGTACGTCGAGGTCGATAAGAACACGCTTCAGCACACGCGTTACCCCAATGTCTTTGCATTGGGGGACGCCGAGTCTTCCCCAAATTCTAAGACTGGCGCCGCGATCCGCAAGCAGGCCCCGGTGGTGGCTAAGAACCTTCTCGCTGCCATGAAAGGCTCCCCGGTTGCCGCACGATACGGGGGCTACTCCTCATGTCCACTCACCACTGCACGAAACAAGATGCTTCTGGCAGAGTTCGACTACACCATGGACCCGGTCCCCAGTATTCCGATTATCGACACCACGCGTGAGCGGAGAGATATGTGGTACCTCAAGCGCTACGGGCTGCCCACTATGTATTGGAACCTCATCCTCAAGGGCCGCGCATAGCCGAGCCGGTGGTTGGTGCACTCGCGGCCGAAGAGATTATGGGATTCAGCTCGCGCTTCTCGCGATTCACTGGTGCGACACATTTGCGCGATGCACTGACAGAGGTGGAGCGTTGATCGGCCCGTGCCTAGGTGCGTCGCAGTAGAGGATCGTCAAACGCGCCATCGCTCGAGGCTTCTGTCAAGGGACATTGGGATCTCCCTGTGCGCGGTCAGTTGATCTCCCTGGTGGTCGGTTAGTGCAATGGGTGAGGTTCCCCCGGATCCGTAGAGGGATCAGCTATAAGGGGAAGCGATGCCAGAGAAGCGCCAGAAGTACGACCGGGAGTTCCGTGAGGGAGCGGTCCGGATCGTCGAGGAGACCGGGAAGCCGATACGACCAGCCCACCGCCGAGGCTGTCAATGCCCAGTTCGACCGGCTCTTGGACTACACCGAAGGCAGACTGCCCGAGGTTGCTGACCACCTCGGCGATGCCCGCGAGGACCTGCTGGCGTTTATCGCGTTCCCCGACGATGTGTGGCGGCAGATCTGGTCCAACAACCCCACCGAGCGGCTCAACCGGGAGATCCGACGCCGCACCGACGTGGTCGGGATCTTCCCGAACCGGGATGCCATCGTTCGCCTCATCGGCGCCGTCCTGGCCGAGCAGACCGACGAATGGGCCGAAGGCCGCCGCTACCTCGGTCTCGAAGTCCTCAGCCGCTGCCGACTCACCCTGACCACCGACCCCGCCACCAGCTCGCCGACGGAGGTGAGCACCGATGACCTGATGCAACTACCCGCCTGACCACCCACGAAGGATCACCATTCAGTTACACCACTTCCAGGGGCTTGACCGCCACCGAGCTGGTGGTACTTGTCCAGGATGCGGCCGCAGACGGTGAAGTTGCGACCGAAGTTCGGGTTCCAGAAGGCTGCGCAGGCCGTTGTGTGGAACCTCGGTGAGGGGGTTGCCTGGTCTCGGCGCTGCTCGGGTGGCGTGTCCTGAGACGGAGGGCCTGCGGCGGGGGAGGAGGGGCTCGGATTCGTGGACGGTGCAGTCGGCACCGGTGGTGACGTCGTTGCCGGTGCCTCACTGCGGGCGGTGGTGGCTGGTTGAGCCCCTGCCACCAGGGTTGGGGCCGCGATCACCATGGTGGCTGTGGCCGCTGTTGCGACGAGCCGCAGCAAGCGGGGACTTCTTGGTCGCGATCTCATGCGAGACCTCCTGAGGGGCGGAAAACTGTACGGGGAGAATCAAACTCCGATGTGACGCCGCTCACATTGAACTTTCGTGTTCCCATCCGCCCCAGGAGTATCACCGCTGGTGAACGGTCGTAACAATGTTGGTTCGAGTCACAATCGATATCGCCCAGAGACCAAAGTTCCCGCATTGCTACGGGTCTGGCGCCGCATAGGAGGGGCTCGGCGGCATCGTTTCGCGCCGAGTGGTACCTCGACGTTGCACGACTCGGTGGCGCTCTTCTACACCGCGGCCCGACGCCGATCGCGCACAGCAGTCGCTGATTCCGCAGGCCCGGCCGGAGATCGCAGAACTACACAGGAGAGACGCTCATGCAGGGATGATTCATCTGACGCTATACGCAAACTACAACTTTACATAAGACCTGGTTACCGGCCGTGGTGTACGTGCCATAGATGGGTAGGCATCCAGCCACCTGCATTCTGGCAGCGACTCACTTTCGCGGGCTGCAGCTGCGTGGTCCGCGTAGCGACTCCGGCCGGATTGCCTACTGGTGAAACGGCTACCGCTCCGGGTGGCCTCAGGCCAAGTCTAGGAAGCGGCGTAGGTCGACGAACGTCTCGTGCACGACTGAGTAGTGTGCCCACTTGCCGCGCTGGTCTCGGGTCAAGAGTCCTGCGTCGACGAGTTTCTTGAGGTGGTGGCTGATCGTGGGCTGGCTGATGTCGACCACGTCGAGTAAGTCGCACGCGCACACCGACTCGCAGCCTTGCGCGGCGATGTGGGACAGCAGTCGCAGGCGTGTCGGGTCCGCCAGTGCTTTGAGCGTGCGCGCCATCTGATCTGCGGTCTCGGCGGTGATCGGAGCTGATGACAGGGGGCAGCACTCGTTCTGCGTCCGAGTCGGAAGGACGTCGTTTGCTGAAGTCATTTCCTCGATCACCTCACCTTGAACAATACATTGACACATGCCGATATGTGAGCATAGCCTCCAGCATAGACGTTCATCGATATGAGGGAGTTTCGTGCCAATGAGCACCACCACAGCCCGGGCTGTTGCGCCGGTCGCCAAGAAGATGTCGTTTCTCGACCGCTACTTGGCCGCATGGATCCTCGTGGCCATGGCCGCCGGCCTGCTGCTCGGGCGCTTCGTCCCAGGCCTGGATGCCGCATTGGACTCGGTGAAGATCGGCGGCATCTCGGTGCCGATCGCGATCGGCCTGCTGGTGATGATGTATCCCGTCCTGGCGAAGGTGCGCTACGACGAGACCCACAGGGTGACCGGCGACCGCAAACTCCTCACGCTATCGTTGATCCTGAACTGGATCCTCGGGCCGGCATTCATGTTCGCGTTGGCGTGGATCTTCCTGCCGGATCTTCCCGAGTTTCGTACCGGGTTGATCATCGTGGGACTCGCCCGGTGCATCGCGATGGTGTTCATCTGGAACGACCTGGCGTGCGGGGACCGGGAGGCCGCCGCGGTACTGGTGGCGATCAACTCGGTGTTCCAGGTCGTGGCGTTCGGCGCCCTGGGCTGGTTCTACCTACAGCTGCTCCCCTCCTGGCTCGGACTGGAGACCACCTCAGCGCAGTTCTCCGTGTGGTCCATCGTGATCTCCGTGCTGGTCTTCCTCGGCATCCCCCTGCTGGCCGGTTTCCTCACCCGAGTGCTGGGGGAGAGGGCGAAAGGACGGCACTGGTACGAGGAGACCTTCCTCCCCCGGATCGGCCCGTGGGCCCTGTACGGGTTGCTGTTCACCATCGTGTTGCTGTTCGCCATGCAGGGCGAGGCGATAACCTCGCAGCCGCTGGACGTGGCCCGGATGGCCGCGCCGCTACTGCTGTACTTCGTCCTGATGTTCTTCTTCAGCTGGTTCGTCTCCAAGGCGGTGGGGCTGAACTACGCCAAGTCGACCAGCGTCGCCTTCACCGCCTCGGGCAACAACTTCGAACTCGCGATCGCAGTGTCGATCGGCACCTTCGGTATCGCCTCGGGCCAGGCCCTGGCGGGTGTGGTCGGCCCGCTGATCGAGGTTCCTGTTCTGATCGGGCTCGTCTACGTCGCGCTCTGGGCCGGACCGAAACTGTTCCCGGGAGACCCAACCCTCCCGCCATCTCGCACGGACCCGGCCCGCAACACCGAAGGAGCCCGGCCATGACCAACACTCCCAGCGTCTTGTTCGTGTGCGTCAAGAACGGCGGCAAGTCCCAGATGGCAGCAGCGCTCATGCGCCTGCACACCGGGGAGGCGATCGAGGTCCACTCCGCGGGCACCCGGCCCGGTTCCGCGGTCAACGCCCTAGCCGCGGAAGCGGTCGCCGAGCTCAGCGCCGACATGTCCGACCAGACACCCACGGCCATCGATCCCGACCTGCTCCGGCGGGTGGACCGGGTGATCGTTCTGGGAGAGGAAGCCCAGGTCGAACCGGTCGACGGGATGGCGGGCACGATCGAGGTGTGGAACACCGACGAGCCCTCCGCCCGCGGAATCGAGGGGATGGAGCGGATGCGGTTGGTCCGCGACGACATCGACCACCGAGTACGCGATCTGCTCGCAGAGATCACCAATGGCAAGCCATGCGTGTTGTTCGTCTGTGTCCACAATGCCGGGCGTTCCCAGATGGCCGCCGGCTACCTCTCGCATCTGGCGGGGGACCGGATCGAGGTCCTCTCCGCCGGTTCGCAGCCAGCCGAGCAGCTCAATCCCGTCGCGGTGGAGGTGATGGCAGAAGAAGGCATCGACATCACCACCGCCACACCGAAGGTGCTGACCACCGACGCGGTCAAGGCCGCCGACGTGGTCATCACGATGGGCTGCGGAGACACCTGCCCGGTCTTCCCGGGAAAGCGGTACGAGGACTGGGAACTGGCCGATCCAGCCGGTCAGGGCAAGGATGCTGTCCGCCCGATCCGCGACGACATCAAACGGCGCATCACCCACCTGATCGCCGAACTGGCACCGAAGGAGAACGCCCAGTGAGCACGACACTCAACGAACTTCCGGTAGTAGTCATCGGCGCCGGGCCGGTGGGGCTGGCCACGGCCGCGCACCTGCGGGAACGGGGTCTGACGCCGTTAGTGCTCGAGGCCGGCGCCACCATCGGCGCCGCTATCGAGCAGTGGGGGCACACCCGCCTGTTCTCGCCCTGGCAGTACGACATCGACGCCGCCGCCCGACGCCTACTCGAGCCCACCGGCTGGACCGAGCCCGACCCGGACGCTCTGCCCACGGGGCACGAGCTGATCGAGAAATACCTGGCCCCGCTCGCCAAGCTCCTGGGTAGCGATGTCATCCGTACCGGCGCCCGCGTGGTGGCGGTTTCCAGGGAAGGAATCGACAAGACCCGCTCGGCGGGCCGCGAGCAGACCCCGTTCCTGGTCCGAGTCCAGGCCGCTGATGGCGCCGTGACCGAGGTGCGGGCCCGCGGCGTCATCGACGCCTCCGGAACCTGAGGCCAGCCCAATCCGCTCGGCCGCTCCGGTCTGCCCGCCCCCGGTGAGAACGCGGCGATCGACAAGGGCCTGATCACCGCGCCGCTTCCGGCCGTGACCGGGTCAGAGCGCGACCGGTTCGCCGGACGTCATGTCCTGGTCGTGGGGGCAGGACACTCGGCCGCCAACACCCTGCTCGACCTCGTTGACCTCGCGAAGCAGGATCCTGCAACGCGGATCAGCTGGGCGGTGCGCACCCCCGAGGTGTCGAGCGTCTACGGAGGCGAGGACCGCGATGAACTGGCGGCCCGAGGAGCGCTCGGCACCCGCCTGCGCGAAGCCGTCGAGTCTGGAGTGATCGAGGTGCACACCTCCTTCACCATCACCGAGTTCACCCCGACGACCGACAATCTGACCGTGCACGCCAGCACCCCACAGGGTCCCTCCCGACTGGAGGTGGACCTGCTCGTTCCGGCCACGGGATTCCGTCCCGGCCTGTCCATCCTGTCCGAGCTTCGGCTC
This sequence comes from Dietzia sp. KRD202, assembly GCF_017168155.1. Taxonomy (NCBI): domain Bacteria; kingdom Bacillati; phylum Actinomycetota; class Actinomycetes; order Mycobacteriales; family Dietziaceae; genus Dietzia; species Dietzia sp. KRD202. The sequence goes on from NZ_JABFAN010000016.1 coordinate 152,573, forward strand.
GCTCTGGATCCGGCCGTGGACGCTCCGTATCAGCTCGGGCCGCTGATCGATCCGGAGTTCCACTCCTGCGGAAGCGTGGAACCGCACGGCGAGAGCCTGCTGGCGCATCCCGAGACCGGCTTCTACATCGTGGGAATGAAAAGCTACGGCCGGGCGCCGACATTCCTCATGGCCACCGGTTACGAGCAGGTTCGTTCGATCGCCGCCGCACTCGCCGGTGACCGGGCCGCCGCCGATGATGTGCACCTCGACCTGCCCGAGACCGGAGTCTGCTCAACCGACCTCGGTGGCTCGTGCGACGCACCGGCCTCCCCGCAGCTGATCTCGCTCGGCGCCACCACCTCTTCCTGCTGCTGAAAGGGATCTGCCATGACCATCGATGCACCCGAACTGGACGTCCACGTTCTCCAGCGCACGGCCGATGACCTCGCTCGGACATACGAGGGCATCTTCTCGGCCGAGACGATAGAACGCTACGTTTTCGAGTCCTACACCGCGCTGGCTCGCACGGCGACGATCAAGCGGTACCTCGCGGCGCTCGCCCGAAATTTCGCCTCCGACAGGCTCCGTGCACTGGCGTTGTCACAGGGCAAGATCCAGTCGACCGTCCCACAAGTGCTGTTCGTGTGTGTCCACAATGCCGGCCGCTCCCAGATTGCCGCGGCCCTGCTCAAGCACTACGCCGGTAGCGGCGTCGAGGTCCGGTCAGCTGGCTCACTCCCGGCCTCTGAGGTCGACCCTGTCGTGGTGGAGACCTTGGCATCGCGCGGAATCGACATGGCGGGGGCGTTCCCGAAGCCACTGACTGATGACGTGGTGCGGGCTGCCGACTACGTCATCACGATGGGGTGTGGGGATGCCTGCCCGGTGTATCCGGGCAAGAACTATCTGGACTGGGACCTTGTCGACCCCGCGGAGCAGACTCCGGAGATCACCCGCCAGATCGTCGACGACATCGACGATCGAGTCCGCGCCTGGTGGGCCACGGTTCACAGGTGACCCGCCGCAACCCGGTGGTCACACGTCGTGTCCGGCATCGGATCCAATGACGGAACGAGACGCGACACCGCCTGGGATCGACCGCCCCCGGGGCGGACTCGCGGCTCTGTGTATCGCGCAAACTACCAGCTGGGGCCTACTTTTCTACTCACTGCCCGCGGCTGTCGCGCCGATCTCCCAGGACACCGGCTGGAGTGGCACCGCCATCACCGGCGCACTGTCAGCTGGTCTCACAATCTCGGCAGTCGCCGGCCTCAAAGTCGGTTCCGTTCTGGATTCCCGAGGGCCACGCACGGTGATGACCCTCGGGGCGGTCATCGGTGTGGCTGCCCTGGCGCTGGTGGCGTGGTCTCCCAACCTGCCCATGTTCTATCTGGCCTGGCTCGTGGCGGGGTTCGCCCAATCGGCTGTCCTCTATCCACCCGCGTTCGCTGTCATCACCCGCTGGTACGGCCCGCGACGAGTCGGCCCCCTGATGACGCTGACACTCGTCGCCGGGCTTTCCTCCACCATCTTCGCCCCGCTCACTGCCTCCCTGATCGAGCAGTTCGGTTGGCGCACCAGCTACCTCATCATGGCCGGCATCCTCGCCGCCGTATCTGTGCCCCTGCACGCCTTCTTTCTCAACTCCACCTGGTCAGACACCGCCAGCGAGCCGACCGTGCAGCAGTCCCGAACCGAGATCCGCCAGGTCACCAGAACCCGCCAATTCCTCACCCTGCAAGTAGTGATGACGGCAGCCACGTTCACGCTATTCGCCGTCACGATCAACCTCATCCCACTGTTGCTGGAACGAGGAATCGACTACTCGACCGCAGCACTGGCCTTCGGACTGGTGGGCGCAGGACAAGTCATCGGCCGACTCGGCTACCCACCACTGACCCGAAGAACCACACCCCAACACCGCACACTGGTGATCCTCGGCGCCGGTGCACTCGGCCTGTGGGGACTGGCAACAACTCCCGGCCCGACCTGGCTGCTCATCGCTCTGGCCGTAGGTACAGGCGCGGCCCGCGGCTGTCACACCCTTCTCCAGGCCACCGCCGTCTCCGACCGGTGGGGCACCCAAAACTTCGGCGCCATCAACGCCCTATTCAACGCACCAATGACCGCCGTCACCGCACTCGCCCCCGTGTCCGGACCCCTATTGGCCAGCCTCATCGGTGGATACCCTGCAATGGCAGTCATCATGGCCGTCCTGCTCACCGTGGCCGCAGCACTAAGTGCCCGAACGTGAACAGGAGCTGACCACCATTTCGGACACAGACTGGACCCCGGAGCACCACGAGGCAATCATCATCGGCGGTGGGCAAGCAGGTCTGGCCACCGCCTACTACCTGCTGCGGTCAGGCGTGGACACCCTCGTTCTGGATAATCAACCCAACCCGGGTGGGGGCTGGTTACACGTCTGGCCGTTCCCTCCCACCCAGGAACCTTCGCCGGCACGCAGTGGCATTCCGCCAACTACCCCGGTACAACTCCCTTTCGAAGTACCACAGTCGCGGTCGTGGGCGGCGCGAACTCCGGCGCCCAGATCGCCGCAGAACTCACGAGCGTCGCCGAGGTGACCTGGTACACCCGTCAGCCACCACGCTGGATGCCCGACGAGGTCGACGGACGGGTGCTGTTCCGCCGCAACCGACTACGTGCCCTTGCCCTGCAGCGCGGCGAGCCCGACCCCGGGACAGACTCAGCCTTAGGAGACATCGTCGTCCTGCCAGAGGTGCGCCGCGCTCGGGACACCGGACGGCTGCAGGCCACGCCGATGTTCACCTCACTGGATGAGATCGACGCCGATCACCTGATTTGGTGCACGGGTTTTCGCTCCGCGATCGGGCCGATACGCCGGTTGCTCGACCACGGTCGACCAAAGCATCCGGGCCTCCATGTGGTCGGCTACGGCGACTGGACCGGTCCCGGAGCGGCAACGATCACCGGTGTGGGGCCCTATGCCAAACAGGCTGCCCGGAGAATCGCCGCATCAGTTGGCAGAACCGTGAAATAGGCGCAGCCACCACCAGAGTGATCTCCCTCGGGGGTGAGGGGAGTGCGAGCTATGCCGCCAGTTCGGCGGGGCTCGGATCCCTCCCGTTGGTTATTACGCGCCCTGGGCTGGTGTCGGTCCCCACAGGGCCTGTGCGGACATCAGGGCGGGTTGCCCTTGGGAGCTGGCGAAGTTGTTAGGGAGCGGGCTCCAGGGTGGTGTGGAATGAGGCGGGGTATGAGCCGGACGTAGGTGACCATGCCGACGAGTTCGACGAGGGTTTGGGTGACCACGACGACCGCGACCAGGGCAAATGGGTCGGGCAGGGCCAGGGCGAGGGGCAGTATGACCAGCGAGTTGCGGGTCGCCCCGGAGAAGACCAACGCCCGTGTCGACGGGGCATCCTGGCTGAAGACCCGGCCGGTGAGGATTCCCAAGGGGATCATCACGACCAGGAAGCCGACATAGACCGGGATGACCCGCAGCAGTGAGGACAGATCCGTCCGGACGGCGTCGACTTGCGAGGCAATCACGACGGCGAGGGTGGCCATCATCAGCGGCACCATCAGTGACTCCATCGCGTCCATGAGCTTCCGGGCGGAGGCGGACCGTGCGGCCAGGTACTGCGTGATGGCCGCCAGAACCAAGGGTGTGACGATCAATAACAGGAAGGCCTCAAGGAACGGGGCGACGTCCAAGACCTCGAACAGGCTGGGGCCCATAAATAGGCCCAGGTAGGCAGGCAGCAACAGCATCTGCACGAGCATCAGCAGCGGGGCCGCGGCCAGTAGCCGGTCGTGCGCGGAGCCAGCTAACCCGGAGAAGACGATGACGTAGTCGATGCACGGGGCAAGCAGCACCAGCAATACACCCAGCAGCAGGGCCTGGTCGTCAGCGACGAACCGGGAGAGCCCGTAGACCACGACCGGGACGATGGCGAAATTCAGCACCAACAGCCCGGCCAGGAACCGGCCGTCACGCAGCGCGCGACCGAGCCGGGTAAGCGGCACGCCCAGGAATGTGGCGTACAGCAGCACCATCAGTACCGGGTTGATTGCCTGCTCCAGACCCGGGGCGGCGGAAGGGGTGGCCAGCCCGAACACGGCACCGACCCCCAGGGCCACCAGGTACAGGGGTATCTGCCACCGCTCCAGCCACGTGATCATTGTTCGTCCTCCTCGGGACAGGGCCTTGCCTTCGGCCTCACGTCGCTGACGATCCTGGTCGGCAGTGGCAGTGAGAGTGGGCGGCGGGAGGGCCGGCCGTGATTAGAGTCCGAAGGCTCCGCCGCTGACCAGGATAAAGATGCCCAGGCCGATCAGGACAATGGGGAACAAGATGTGTTCCCAGCGTTCTAAAGCCTCGGCGACTGGCCGACGGGTGGCCACGAACTTGGCCAGGCCCACCAGGACCGAGACCAGAACCAGGAACACGACGCAGTAGGCCACCACGGCTCCCGGGCCGACGCTGAGGAAGACTGGGACGTAGACGCCGATGTTGTCCCCGCCGTTGGCGAAGGTCACCGCGGCCACGGTCCACACGGTCACGTTCTTACCTTCGATTTTGGCGTCGTCGTCGTCATCGTCCCCACGCCAGGCCTGCCACGCGGCCCATAGTCCCAGGCCTAATGGGATCAGCCCGAAGTACGGGATGGCCTCCGAGGGCAAAAACGTCCCGGCGCCCAAGGCCACGAGCACAGCGGCGCCGAGGATGCCTAGGAATCCAAGGTACTGGCCGACCAGGATGCGTGCGGTGGTGCCGCGTTGGCCTGCGCCGCGGGCGAAGAACAGTGAGAGGACGATGATGTCGTCGATATTGGTGGCGATGAACAGACCGATCGCCTGCAGGGCTGAGGACAGGATCACCCCTGCACCTCCGTGGCGTAACAACCCGGCACCGAACAGGCCGGGTCCAGGCAGGAGGCGTTTTCATTGACTGCGAGGGTGACCTCGACCAGGGAGGCCAACGCCCGCGCCAGGTGCGGATCAGCGATCTCGTACCGGGTCTGGCGGCCTTCGGGCACGGCGACCGCGATGCCACAGTCGCGCAGGCACGCTAGATGGTTCGACACGTTCGAACGCGTCAGTTCCAGATCGCGGGCCAGCTCCGCCGGGTAGGCCGTCCGCTCCAGCAGGGTCAGCAGTATCCGCGACCGGGTGGGGTCGGCCATCGCCCGCCCCAACCGGTTCATCACATCCACACAAGACGATATAGTCAGCATTCACTGAACTGTACAGTAGGCGCTGAACTGACTGGGCGTCTGAACAGGTTAGACATTTCTGGGCTCTGTGACTCGGGCGCTACCGCCCCGGAAGGGCCGCGCAGAAGGTTAAATCGGCAGCGTCGTGCCGGTGATTGCGAAGTCCCGTAGCCAACTGATGAACAGTGCCCACACGCCACTGAACAGTGCTATGCCCACTGCGATGAGTAGGAGGCCGCCGATGATCTGGATTCGTCGAGTGTTGCGTTGTAGCCAGCCGACGGTTCGGATTGCCCAGGTGGAGCTCCAGGCGACGAGGATGAATGGCAGCCCCAGCCCGAGGCAGTAGGCGACGATGAGCATGACACCGCGCGTGCCGCTGAAGCCGCTTCCGGCGGCGACGGACAGTGCGGCGGCGAGCGTTGGTCCGAGGCAGGGTGTCCAGCCGAGGGCGAACACTCCGCCCAGGAGAGGCGCGCCGACCCAGGTAGAGACAGCCTTCGGCTGGAATCGGGTATCTCGTTGCAGCACCGGTACGAAGCCGATGAAGACCAAACCCATGAGGATGGTGATGACCCCGCCGATGCGCTGGAGCAACTCCTCGTGTGGTGCGAGGTATTGAACCGTTCCGAGGACCATTGCGCTAAGCGAGACGAACACAACGGTGAACCCGCCAACGAAGAGCAGAGATGCCCCGACGACCCGGTAGCGCGAGCGTTGTCTGGCCTTCTTTTCCTCGAGAGTGATCGTTCGCGACTCGCTGTGGCGCTGTTCGGCCTGCGCCACGGTGACCGGTGGTCGCTCGGCGCCGACGACGCTAGCGAGGTAGGCGAGATAGCCGGGGATGAGCGGGACCACACATGGCGAGGCGAACGAGACCAGACCGGCTAGTAGGCAGGCGCCGAGGGCGAGCAGAAGGGGTCCGCTGGCCGCTGTCTGTTGGAACGCCGAACCGATACCCTGCGCGAGCACCAGGCCGTCCATCGGCGGCATGGCACCGGCGAAGACGAGGTCGGCAACATTCGTCACGGCGTGGCACTCTCCTCGTCGGCCACCAATTCGGCGATGACGTCCCGAAGTTGGTAATCGGTGACCGCCGCCAAATACACGGCGGCCACCCGGTGTTGCCGGTCAAGCACGAGGGTTGTCGGCACGATCGAGGTGGGAAAGCCGCGAAGTGCACCTACGGCCGCGTTGGACGGGTCCCAGATCGACGGGTAGGTAAGGCCGTTGTCGCGCACGAAGTCGACCGGCTTATCGCGATTGGGATCACGCACGTTGATCCCGAGCACGGTGGCGCCCTGGGATTCGAACTCCTCCTGAAGGCGCTGAAGATCGTCGACCTCGGTGCGGCAAGGCCCACACCATTGGCCCCACGTATTGAGGATCACCACCTCGCCCTTGTAGTCAGCGAGCCCGATGGTCTGGTCTGGGTCAAGCAGATCCGGCCCGGCGAGTTCGGCAACCGGTTTCCGTTCTTCCTCGGGGTAGTGGATCTCCAGCTGTCCATCTGGACTGACGAACTCAAACGTGCCGCCCTGCGCGACCGCATCGGTGCCACTCCCACAACCGGAGAGGACAAAGGCGCCCGCACACAGGGCCGCCCAGAGGCGCGCGCGGAAACCGATTGCTCGGATACTGCCCATGCTTTTCACTCCGGTCTGCGACGGGTCATTGCCCCCTCGGCTCCGAACCGGCGGTGCCGCACGGGGTGGCTCTCTCGAACACCAGTGACGTGACCGGCACTGGCGAGATGTTCCCGCTGTCCGATCGTGCCATAGCCACTATCCGCCCTGTTAAACGCCCCAGAACGGCGCGGCAAGCGGGTGGGTTCCGGGGGTAGGCCAGGTACACCTGTGCCCATTGACTGTGTTGGCCTTGCGGTTTCGTCGTCTTTAGATGCGTGGTCACACCGCCAGGGACAGTTCACTGAGTCCTGTACTATTCAGTGCATGCTGACTGTTGCTTCGCGTCAAGGTGTGATGAACCGACTCGGTCGTGCGATGGCCGACCCGACTCGTTCTCGAATTCTCATGAGGCTGCTGGATGGGCCCGTGTATCCCGCCGAGATTGCCCAGGAGCTGGGGTTGACGCGTTCAAATGTGTCGAATCATCTCGCCTGTCTCAGGGATTGCGGGATCGTCGTGGTTGAACTCGAGGGTCGGCAGAATCGGTACGAGATCGTCGATGCCCATCTGGCACGTGCGTTGAACGCCTTGGTCGAGACGACTCTTGCCGTTGACGAGAACGCGCCCTGTCTGGACATGCAGTGTCCGGTCGAGGGTTGCTGCAGTTCGGAAGGGGGTCGGCGGTGACAACGTCCGCGTGTGGTTGTGAGCCGGCCGGGCCAGTGGCCGGCCCTGACGAGTCCGCTTCGTGGTGGCGCAACGGTGCCGTCCTCATCCCGGTGTTCTCTGGCCTGACGCTCCTGCTGGGTGTGATCCTCGAGTGGCTCGCCAACGGCCCCGGGGCGGAGACTGCAGCGGCGTGGCTGTTCTGGACCGCTCTCCTTCTGGGCGCCTCGCAGTTTGTTCCAGGCGCGGTGCGGGGTCTGCTCGTCCGGGGTCGGTTGAGTATCGGGCTGCTGATGACGATCAGCGCCGCCGGTGCGGTCGGGCTCGGGTTCATCGAGGAGGCCGCCGCTCTGGCCTTCTTGTACTCCATCGTCGAGGCGCTGGAGGATCGGGCGATGGACAAGGCCCGCTCGGGCTTGCGGGCCCTGTTGGCGCTGATTCCCTCCAGTGCCACCGTCCTCGGCGCCACCGGGGGCACCCGCACCGTGCCCGTTGAGTCTCTAGAACGCGGCGATGTGCTGCGTCTGGTCGCCGGCGAACGTTTGGCCACCGACGGGATCGTTCGTGTCGGGCAGAGCAGCCTGGATGTCTCGGCGATCACGGGTGAATCCATTCCCGTCGAGGTCGGGCCCGGTGACGCGGTGTTGGCCGGCTCGATCAACACCTCCGGCGTCCTGGAGGTCGAGGCCACCGCCGCAGGGACAGACAATTCCTTGACCACAGTGGTCGAACTGGTTGAGCAGGCACAGACAGAGAAGGGGGAGCGGGCACGTATCGCCGACCGCCTGGCCCGCCCGCTGGTGCCGGGTGTTCTCATCCTGGCTGCTCTGGTCGCCCTGATCGGCTCGATCTTCGGAGATTCCGGACTGTGGATCGAGCGAGCACTGGTGGTACTGGTCGCCGCTTCGCCGTGCGCACTGGCGATCTCGGTGCCGATTACGGTCGTCTCCGCGATCGGTGCGGCCAGCAAGTTCGGGGTGATCATCAAATCCGGTGCCGCGTTCGAGCGCATGGGCTACCTCCGGCATGTGGCAGTGGACAAGACCGGCACCTTGACCCGAAACCAGCCCACCGTCACGCAGGTCCTCACCACTGGCAACGCTGCCCAGGACGAGGTCCTGAGCTGGGCGGCCGCTCTGGAAACCCACAGCACCCACCCGCTGGCCGCAGCGATCACCGCCGCAGCTACCGAGGTCCCCGCCGCATCGGCGGTCACCGAGTCCGCGGGCGCGGGAATCGCCGGCCTTATCGATGGCGCGCACATCGCCGTCGGCAGCCCGCGCTGGCTCGACCCAGGTCCTCTGGCAGATCACGTTCACGCGATGGAGGCCCGCGGCATCACCGTGGTGGTCGTCCACCGCGACGACCACCCGGTCGGGGCCATCGGGGTGCGCGACGAGCTGCGTCCAGAGGCCGGCGAGGCCATGACGTCGCTGGCGTCGAGGGGTATGGGCGTGACGATGCTTACCGGCGACAACGCCCGCACCGCTGATGCACTGGCCGCCGAGGCGGGGATCACCGACGTGCGTGCCGAGCTGCGTCCGCAGGACAAGGCGCAGGCAATCGCCGAGTTGCGTGCCGACGGCCGGGGGCCAGTGGCGATGATCGGCGACGGTGTCAACGACGCCCCCGCGCTCGCCTCGGCGGACATCGGAATCGCCATGGGGGCCACCGGCTCCGACGCAGCGGTCGAGTCGGCGGATGTCGCATTCACCGGCGATGACTTGCGACTGATCCCGCGCGCCATAGACCACGCCCGCCGCGGTCGTCGCGTCATCAATCAGAACATCATCCTGTCCTTGGCGATCATCATCGTTCTGCTTCCACTGGCGATCACCGGAATTCTGGGACTCGCAGCGGTCGTCCTGGTCCACGAGGTCGCCGAAGTCTTCGTGATACTCAATGGCCTGCGTGCCGCACGCACCAGGCAGCTCGAGCGACCCTCGAGCCCAAGAACTGCCGACCGCGACGACAGCCGGCACATGCACCAGCTGGCACCGCTCCCTCATTGACACTGTGCCCGCGTGCCCCGCACCGCACACCGCCGGAAAAAAACGACGGCAACCATCACAACACTCGGTATCGACCGGACGGCCTTGCGCTGCGCCCCGGCATCGACGGGAGGGCATCAGCTGCCAGGCACGACTGAGCAAGAACAATGCGTACACCGATGGCCGAGACCCACCCGAACTTATCGACGGTTCGTGCTAACATCGCTCTATGGCGATCAATTATGGGGTGCCCGATTCAGTGACGTTCGAGGATCGAAACACCTATGCAGCGGTGTTCCATGCTCTGGCAGAACCAACTCGACTGGCGTTGTTGGAGCATCTGGTCAGTGGTGAGCATCGGGTTCGGGATCTGGTCGATCACATGCATCTGGCACAGTCCACGGTGAGCAAGCACCTGGCTTGCCTGCGGGATTGCGGGTTAGTCAGAATGCGGATCGAGGGGCGCTCCTCGTGGTTCTCGCTGGCTGAGCCGGCCCGGCTGGCGGACCTGGTGGAAGCCGCCGATGCGCTGTTGAGTGCGTCCGGGGTGTCGCCGTCGCTGCGCGATCACCAGGACCACCCCGACCTTGACCTCGGGCAGGAGTGAGTCGAGATGGGGCATAGCCACGGTCACGACCATGGAAGTACTTCTCCCCAGGCCGATCGCGGGACGCGTCGTCGGCTGCTGATCGCGTTCTGCATCACCGCGATCATCGTGGTGGCCCAAGCGGTGGGCAGCGTGGTCACTGGCAGTCTCGCGTTGTTGACCGACACCGCTCATGCATTGGCTGATGCGTCGGGATTGTTGGTTGCGGTCATAGCCGCGACGATGATGCTGCGTCCACCGAGCAGTAAACGGACCTGGGGATTCGCCCGGATCGAAGTCATCGCCGCACTAGGGCAAGCTGTCCTGCTGATCGTCGTCGGTAGCTATGCCGCGATCGAAGGCGTCCGCAGACTCTTCGAGCCGGCGGACGTGCCCGGTACCGAACTGCTGGTGTTCGGCGTGATCGGCCTGATCGCCAATATCGCCGCCATTGTGGTGCTGGCCTCCAGGCGAGGCGACAACTTCAACATGCGGGCGGCATTTCTGGAGGTGCTCAACGACGCTTTGGGGTCGGTGGGGGTGATCGTTGCGGCGATCGTCATCAACACCACCGGTTTCCAGCGAGCCGACACCATTGCCGCGCTGTTCATCGCCGCCTTGATCATCCCGCGCGCGTTCACGCTTCTGCGGCAGACGGTTCGGGTGCTGATGGAGTACGCGCCTACGGGGCTCGATCTGGATGAGGTTCGGGATCACATACTGGAGCTGGACCATGTTCGGGACGTGCACGACTTGCACGCATCCATGATTGGGACCGGCCTGCCGGTCATCTCCGCGCATGTCGTGATCGATGATCAGTGCTTCGAATCCGGTCACGCCCCGCAGATCCTGGAGGAGATCCTCACCTGCGTCAAGGAGCATTTCCCCGTCTCCATTGACCATGCCACCATTCAACTGGAGACTGCCGCCGTGCGTGACCGTGAATCTCCCGCAGTCCGACACGCTTGACCCGCTACGAGCCGGAGATGAACGGTTCACATTTCTGCACGATGGGTAGTGCGGGTCCGGCCAGCGGACTTGCTCGGCGCGGCGGCAGGAAAGGGATCGGCGGGCGCGGAGACGGCCACCAATGCGGGTGAAGGTACGACCCTGAAGGCCTCGGCAGGCTGGCCGACCCACGCGATCACCGCCCGAACCCGAGACTGTCTGATCAGCTGAGGCCCGGAGTCCGAGAGAGCGGCGGCCGAGTGGGCGCATGCGAGCAGGCCCGGTAGTCCGCCGGCAGGTGGACGGCCCGCATGAAACGTCGCCGGTCACGGGGGTGCGCAGAGCAGGCGCGAATCGGACCCCGGGATACCCGCTTCCTACGATAGGGATCATGTCGCCGTCGTCGAAGGCACCCTCGTCCAAAGCTTCCGCCACCGCCAGACCGCTGCGTACCCGCGGTGTGGTGCCGGTCGTGGTGCTGCTCGCGGTCGTGGCGGCAGGTGTGGTGGTCCCGCTCTCGCGAATGTCCACGGACCTGGCACTCGAGCTCCTCGGCGTCCCGAACCCGGGCCTGCTCACCACCGCCGGGCTCCCGGCGGTCCGCGCGATCGCCGAGCTGCTGGCATCGGTGGCGGTGGGAATGGCGCTGTTCGCCGCGTTCTTCACCCCGCCGCAGAAAGACAAGACCCTCGACGTGGACGGCTACCGCGCACAGCAGATCTCCTCGTGGATCAACATCGCGTGGGCGATCGCGGCGGCCCTGCTCATCCCGCTGACCCTGTCGGATGTGTCCGGGCGCACGCTCTGGCAGTCCCTGCCGCCGGACCAGTGGATCGTGGCGATCACTCAGATCGAGGTGGCGTCCTCGTGGCGCTGGGCCGCGATCATTGCACTGGTCGCCGGGATCGGGCAGCGGCTCACCGTGAGCTGGCGCTGGTCGGTCATCTGGCTGGGGGTCACGGTGCTCTCGCTCCTGCCCGTTGCCGCGACGGGCCACGCCTCGGGCGGCACCGCCCACGACATCGCCGCCAACTCGCTGATTATCCACCTGTTCGCTGCCGCGTTCTACGTCGGTGGGCTCGTCGCGGTGATCGCCCACGCGATGCGTGGCGGGGGCCGGGTAGCGCTTTCATTGCGCCGCTATTCGGTGGTGGCCACGGTGGCGATCGTCGCGCTCGGGCTGACCGGGATCATCAACGGGCTGGTCCGTCTGCACCCCGCCGACCTGTTGTCTTCGACCTACGGGCTGCTGATTGTGGCCAAAGCGTTGTGCCTGGCACTGTTGGCGGTGTTCGGGCTGGCGGTGCGCCGGCGCATCATCAACCGCATCGAGGGAACGTCGGCCAACGCCCCGGTGGACCGCGGCACGCTGCTGCGCATCGGACTGGTCGAAACGGTGATCATGGCGGGCACCCTGGGTCTGTCGGTCTCGCTCGGCCGCACCCCGCCCCCGGCACCGCTCTATGTGCCCACCCGGCAGGAGTCGCTGCTGGGTTTTGAGTTGCCGGGGCCGTTCTCCTTCGAGACGGTGTTCGGTCTGTGGCGCTTCGACCTGGTGCTGGGTCTGGCCTCGGTGATCCTGCTCGGGCTCTACGTGTGGGGGCTGATCACCCTGCGCCGACGCGGCGACTCCTGGCCGGTGGGACGAACCGTGGCGTGGGTGCTCGGGTGCGTGCTGCTGTTCCTGACCACCAGCTCCGGTATGGGGATGTACATGATGGCCGACTTCTCCAGCCACATGGTCGGGCACATGCTCATCTCGATGCTCGTTCCGGTCCTGCTCGCCCTAGGCGGGCCGCTGACACTGGCACTGCGGGCGCTCCCGGCGGCGGGCCGCGGCAACCCGCCGGGACCACGCGAGTGGATCGTGGAGTTCATCAACAACCCGCTCTCCCGATTCCTCACCCACCCGATCGTCGCCTCGGTGCAGTTCGTGGCCGGGTTCTACCTGATCTACTTCGGAGGGTTCTACGAGACGCTGGCCTCCGAGCACCTGGGCCACATGTTCATGAACGTGCACTTCCTCATCAGCGGCTACCTGTTTTACTGGGTGATCATCGGCGTGGACGCGGCGCCGCGGCACTTCTCGCCCTTCTACAAGCTCATGGTGCTGCTCGGTTCGCTACCGTTCCACGCCTTCTTCGGCATCGTGCTCATGAACTACAAGACCGTGCTGGCCGAGAGCTGGTACTCGGGGATCGGGCTGCCCTGGGTCCCGGATCTGCTGCAGAGCCAGCAGGTCGGCGGCGGGGTGGCGTGGGCGGCGGGGGAGATCCCGCTGTTCATCGTCATGCTCGCCCTGGCCTGGCAGTGGTTCCAGACGGACATGCGTGAGGCGCGGAGGGGGGAGCGGCAGGCCGAGCGGGACGACGACGCCGAGCTCAAGGCCTATAACGACATGCTCCGCGAGATGTCCCAGACCGACCGGAGGTAGGGGGCAAGCGGTCCCTCGTCGTCGAGGATGGTTCGATCACACCCCCTTGTTCGTCCCGCAGGCACGTCGGCGATAGGAGCGAGCCCATGAACGAGATGGGCAGCCCGCCGCAACATCCCCAACCCCACCAACCGGCGGGTGCGACAACCCGGTGGTCTCCACCTCAGTGGCGAGCAACCCCGCTACCAGGACCACGACACCGATCACGACGAGGGGAAACAGAGAATGGGCGACGAACTGAGTCACAGCGCACGTAATCAGGCCGAGTTCACACGCTCACACTGGCGGGCGATGCGAGAATTCGTGCTCGTCGGCCTCACCGCCATCATCGCGGGCGGCCTTGTCGCCGCGGTCACCGGTCCCACCGGTTTCGACGAGGGTTCCTGGGTGGCGGCCTACCTGGTGCTAGTTGCGGGGGTGGCCCAGGTAGGGCTGGGCGTCGGACAGGCACTGCTTACTGACGGCACAGTGCCCGGCCGCCTGCGCGTGGTCCAGCTCCTCGCCTACAACCTGGCCAACAGTGCGGTACTCGGTGGCACCCTGACCGGCTCCGTGACCGCGGTGGCCGCGGGCGGTGTGCTGTTGCTGATATCGCTCACATTGTTCCTGGCCACCGCGCGTCACGCGCGCCCGCGTACGTGGTACCTCGTGCTCTACCGGATTGTCATTGCCAGCCTCGCAGTGAGTGTGCCGGTGGGCGTCGTCGTGTCCGTTATTCGTCACAGTTAGAAGCCCAGTGTGGGGGAGCCAGGGCCTTGTCGGCCAGCCTGCGCCGTCAGAGTTCAGGCGTCATAGGGCGCTGCTGCCCGACCCCGAGTTGACCATGATGCCCCGTTCTGCCAGCCATGCCGACGGATCGACAGCCCGCGAGCCGCCGTCGGCCCATACCTCGAAGTGCACGTGTGGGCCGGTGGAGAAGCCGCGGTTGCCCATCACGCCGATTTGCTGACCAGCGACGACAGTGTCACCGACCTGAACGGTATTGCTCTCATTGTGGCCGTAGACGGTCATGAAGCCGTCCGGCGACATGATCCGAATCCAGATGCCGAAACCGGAGGCCGGGCCTGAATCGATGACGATTCCGTCGGTCGCGGCGAACAGCGGTGTGCCGATGGCGTTGGCGACATCGAGACCCGAATGGGACGTGCCCCATCGGGGGCCGAAGGAGGACGTTGAGACGCCTACCGCCGGGAGGGCGACAACGGGACGCCGCGCCTGCTCCTCGGCAATCTCACGCTCGTAGTTGAGTTCGGTGCCCCTCTGCAGACTGGCGACGAAACCCGCGGCGGTGGGTCCCGGCTCGCCTGACACGTTCGCGTCATCGGAGGTGAGGGGGAGCGGAGCCGAGGGGGTCGCGGCCAGGGCATCTTGGGTGTGCGCGTCAGCGGCGCCACCGGTCGGGTGCTCGTCGGTCGCGAGGAGGACGATCTGCTGATCACTGGTGGGCGCCGCCGCGGCAATAGAGGCACCCGCGGCCAGGGCCACGACCGCGGCGATACTGCGGTGGTTGTTCGGTGAAGGCCGGCGATGGGCTCCGCGGCGGCGCCGCGGGGGGCTGGTCGACTGAGAGGCGTGCTTCGGTCCTGCTCGCTTCTCCACTGCTACCGAATCCCGTCGTCGTCTAACCGTAATCGTTTCGTGACCTGACCCCGGTTAAAGGTAGTGGCTGACCAACCGGGTCGCAAGGCAGATGCACGGCCGAGACGACCGTCACAGAGAGGACCAGTGAGGTGACAGCTCCGCCAGGGTTAGGCGCTGGCTGAGCTTCCGAGGTGGAGACGACTTCTCCCCGACCGGGAGTCGATCTGGGCGCACTGGGGCTGGCGATGATCACGAATTACGCGCTGAGGGGTGACACGATCGATACCGAGTTGTTATATTGGGTCGTGTTGCCGACGAAATCGGTCACCCGCATCGCCTAGACGTCGCGGGAACACATCACCCCGAACGATGGAGACAGCCCCATGATCGACTCCACCCGGCCCGTGACCGTCGCAGAGCTCACCGAGCGTTTGGGCGTGCGCAGCGCGACTTTGGCCGGCGGCCGCCATTGTGTGGCCAGCGAAACCGCGACGGTGTCGCGGTTTGTTGGTAGCGCCGTCGTCGGCGTAGCCCTCTCGGGCGGCCTTGGTCTGGCTTTCGCGCCAGCCGCCGCCGCTCAACCCGTCGCGATCGATCAGGCCCAGGTCGTCGAGGCGATCCAGTCCGCGGCCGAGCAGTTCGGCATCGGCCCCGCCGAGATCCAGAGGATCGGGGAGCAGTTCGGCCTCGCCCCAAGTGAGGTCCGGCAGTACGCCGCCGGACTCGGACTCGGCTCCCTCGGAGAAAGCGCCGGGAGTCCGCAGATCGGCGGCGCACATGCCCCTACGGAGGCCGTGATCACCTCGGGGTTCGGCTCGCGTTGGGGCAGCTTCCATAACGGCACTGATTTCGGTGCGCCGATTGGTACGCCGCTCTACGCCGCCAAGAGCGGCGTTGTCGAAGCCGCTGGCCCCGCCGCCGGGTACGGCATCTGGATCCGCATCCGCACAGATGACGGCGAACTGCTGGAATATGGCCACAACGACCAGAACTACGTCAGCGTCGGCCAGCGGGTCAACGCCGGTGAAGTGATCGGAACCGTCGGCAACCGCGGAGACTCCACCGGCCCCCACCTGCACTTTCGCGTACAGACCGCCGCCGGTCAGTGGGTCGACCCGGTGCCGTGGCTCGCGGCCCAAGGAGTCCTCGTCTAGCACCGTCCACTTCGGGCGTGCCGACCGCCTCCCCGCGGGGGAGCGCGTGCTGGTGTTCGCCAATTTCCGGGCCGGCGTTGCAACCCCGCGCGGTAGTGCATTTCTTCGGGGAATCCCCGACTTACTAGATCTCAAACAAGCCCCTGCAGGTCACGGCGTTGCGCCCACTCCGAAATGACTCCAGAACCGGAGAATTCTCCGGAACGCTGGCAGGAGTGGTTCCTGGTTTCCGGCCGCGTGCGCGACGTGGAAGCGTGTCCCGGCTGGGAGCGAAAACCGGGGTTCCGCGGACCGTCTTGATATCGCGGTCATTGAGCTGAGTCGTACGGGATTCGATCAGCAGGCCGGTGACCGGACCAGATGCTTACCGCCTCCACCGGCGGCGTCGAGTTGGTTGCGGTGCTCCTCACGCAGATGCTGCCGGGCTCGCTCGTGCTGCAGGAGTTGTGGGCCGACGGGACTCCGTACGCGCCGGGCGTGCGGTACCTCAACGGGCTACCCGGTACGTCGAGGTCGTCCTGCCGTACACGTCGGGCCTGGCCCCCGGTTCGATGGCGACCAACGTGGTGGTCCAGGACGGCTGCGAGCAGAACCTCTCCGAGCACGTTGCCGTGGCCGATCCCCGCGCCCCCGACTACGTCCTGAACGCTCTCGACCCCGGCAACCCGCGTCAGCCGCGGTGCGAGGCGAGCGCCCCGATTCACGATCCGCGGGAATCTTCCTCCCGATGTTCACCCCACCGCGAAAGGCCGGGGTCTTTGTCAATTTGCTTTTGGCCCCGTTTCGCGAGTGGTCAGGATCTGACGAAGGCCCGCCACGAAGTACACGACGAGCACGATCAGCATGATCCCGCTGACGATTACCGCAGCAGGTCGCTCTGCATCTCCGGCGAACAACGCGCCGAGGTCGGCAAGCGGCATGAGAGATCCCAGTGCCCCGAGCACGGCGATGACGAGCGCTGCGATCATCACCCCTCGGCTGGCGTTCGGGACGCGGCTCGCGATGAACGCCGCGATGAGCAGCAGCACACCGATAAACGCCGGTATCAGCGAGGTGGCACTCTCCATCCCGGTGGTGAAGTAGGCGATGAGTCCGGTGGCGGTGAGGATGCCGCCCGTCCACGTGGTCAATGCGATCATTGCTGATCTCCTAGGTCGGTATCTGATTGCAGCTAGGCTGGCACGCCCGTTGCTCTGCGAGCAGTCATCGGCTCCAACGACGCCTAATCAGGCTACGGTCCCGGACGCTGCTGGGGGCGAGACTCCAGGGCGCTCTTCAAGTGTCCCATTCGGTCATGAGTCCCGCGTTTCTGCTTGGGGGGTTAGGTGACACGGGCAGAGTCGACACGAATTGCTAGACCTCAACATGCCCGTGCAGGGCACAGCGTTGCGAACACCCCGGAATGGCTTCAGAACCACCGAATTCTGCGGAACGCCGGTCAACCGGAAGGTGCTGGCGGCCCAGTAGGTAAGCGCCCAGCGCAGCCACGCCGGGCCCGTAACACACCGGGGCTCTGGCCTCGGCCGGGAACGCAGCGGTAGTCACTACTCCGCATGAACATGCGCGCCGCTGGGCGCGGTGCTCGATGGCGAGCATGTTCGATCGGCGGGAGGTCGAAAACCTGACGACGCTGATCACGGACCACCAGGGCACCGGACAGGTCGTAATTGAGGTGCGCGCCCCCCGGTCAGCCCAGTTTTCCGACAGGCCCGTGCAGCCGGCTCCCGTCGCCGTGGTGATGCGCAGGGTGATCGGACAGCCGGCACGATTACTGTTTGGCAGGTGAAACGGTTCTCTCGCATGCTCAAGCCGGGATGGTTGATCACCCTTCTGTTCATCAGCCTCTTCGCCTACCTGTGCTTCACGATGCTTGCCCCCTGGCAGTTGAACAAGTACGAGGATCTCAAGGCACGCAATGCCCAGCTCGTTGAGAGCAGCGTGGCAGGGCCGGTTCCGTTGGACGAAGTGATCCGGCGGGAGGGATCTCTCGGTGATTCCGAATGGCATCTGGTTACTGCGCGCGGAAGTTACCTGCCCATGGAGGATGTCCTGTTGCGGATGCAGTCCGTCGACGGTGAACTCGTGTACCAGGCACTTCGTGCATTCCGCACCGACAGTGGTGACTCCCTGCTCGTCAACCGCGGATGGGTGAGTGTGCCAGTCTGAATTGGCCCCACTTGGAGGCGTAGTGCTGCTCTGAAATGGCCCCACCCTCGATCAACCAGACCCTAAGTTTCGTGTCGTCCGACCAAAGACGTTCACGAGAGGCAAGGGGTGCCTGATGCTCCCGGGGGTGGGGCCGGCGTCCGCCGCGGACGCCGGGGCCGCGGGCGGACACGTAACATGGGGGTCGTGCCCGCGGCCGACCCGCGGCGAAGTGAACTGTCTGCGCAGGTGAGAGGGTAGAATGGCCGAGTTTATCTACACGATGAAGAAGGTACGCAAGGCGCACGGGGACAAGGTGATCCTCGACGACGTCACGATGTCCTTCTATCCCGGTGCGAAGATCGGCGTCGTGGGCCCCAACGGCGCCGGCAAGTCCTCCATCCTCAAGATCATGGCCGGGATCGACCAGCCCTCCAACGGCGAGGCGTTCCTCGATCCCGAGGCGACCGTCGGCATCCTGCTGCAGGAGCCGGAGCTCGACCAGTCCAAGACCGTCAAGGAGAACGTCGAGGACGGCCTCGGCGAGACGATGGTGCAGCTGCGTCGGTACAACGAGGTCGCCGAGGAGATGGCGACCGACTACACCGATGAGCTCATGGAGGAGATGGGTCGGCTGCAGGAGCAGCTCGACGCCGTGGACGCCTGGGACGTGGACTCCCAGATCGAGCAGGCCATGGACGCCCTGCGCTGCCCGCCGGGCGACTCGCCGGTGACCAACCTGTCCGGTGGCGAGGCGCGTCGGGTGGCGCTGTGCAAGCTGCTGCTGAGCAAGCCCGACCTGCTGCTGCTCGACGAGCCCACCAACCACCTGGACGCCGAGTCCGTCCTGTGGTTGGAGCAGCACCTGGCCGCCTACCCCGGCGCCGTCCTGGCCGTCACACACGACCGGTACTTCCTCGACCACGTCGCGCAGTGGATCTGTGAGGTCGACCGCGGTCAGCTGCACCCCTACGAGGGCAACTACTCCACCTACCTCGAGAAGAAGGCCGAGCGCCTCGAGGTCCAGGGCAAGAAGGACCAGAAGCTGCAGAAGCGGCTCAAGGCCGAGCTCGAGTGGGTGCGCTCCGGTGCCAAGGCGCGCCAGTCCAAGTCCAAGGCCCGTCTGGCCAAGTACGAGGAGATGGCCGCGGAGGCGGAGAAGCACCGCAAGCTCGACTTCGAGGAGATCCAGATCCCCACGCCGCCGCGGCTCGGCAACGTGGTGGTGGACGTCGACAAGCTCACCAAGGGCTTCGACGACCGCGTCCTCATCAAGGACCTGTCGTTCACGCTGCCACGCAACGGCATCGTCGGCGTGATCGGCCCCAACGGCGTCGGTAAGACGACGCTGTTCAAGACCATCGTGGGCCTGGAGGAGCCGGACTCCGGCACCGTCAAGGTGGGCGACACGGTGAAGCTGAGCTACGTCGACCAGAACCGCGCCAACATCGACCCGGAGAAATCGGTGTGGGAGGTCGTCTCCGAGGGCAACGACTACATCGAGGTCGGCCAGAACGAGATGCCCTCGCGTGCCTACGTCAGCGCCTTCGGCTTCAAGGGCCCGGACCAGCAGAAGAAGTCCGGCGTCCTGTCCGGTGGTGAGCGCAACCGCCTCAACCTGGCGCTGACGCTCAAGGTCGGCGGCAACCTGATCCTCCTCGATGAGCCCACCAACGACCTCGACACCGAGACGCTGGGCAGCCTGGAGAACGCACTCGAGGACTTCCCGGGCTGCGCCGTGGTCATCTCGCACGACCGCTGGTTCCTGGACCGCACCTGTACCCACATCCTCGCCTGGGAGGGCAACGTGGACGAGGGGCAGTGGTACTGGTTCGAGGGCAACTTCGAGGGCTACGAGAAGAACAAGGTCGAGCGTCTCGGCCCCGACGCGGCGCGCCCGCACCGGGTCACGCACCGCAAGCTCACCAGGGACTGACCGCAGATGGCCACGCCGACCACCCAGGGCTCGGACGCCCCGACCACCGGAACCTCACCCGGGGCCGCCACCGTGGCGGGGGCCGTGCACCGGGTCCGGATCCCGTTGCGCATCTCCGACTTCGTGGGCATGCACGTCAACAACGTGCGGTTCCAGGAGTTCTCGCAGGACGCCCGCCTGATGTGGTTCCGCGAGAAGTTCGGGGTGCCGGGCTCCCGGGTGCCGAGCGCGCTGGCGCGGTGGATGGAGATCGACTTCCGTCGCACCATCGCCATGGGCGTGCCCGAGGTGTGGGTGGACGTGCAGGTGGTGCGGGTGGGCCGCACCTCGTTCACGATGCGGACCTTGATCGGCTCCGAGTCGACCGGCTCCGAGCCCTGCGCGGTGGTCGACACCGTGATGGTGGTGACCGCGGCTGACGAGACCACGACACTGGAGATCACCCCCGAGGAGCGCGCGGCGCTGCTCGGGGACCGGGAGGAGGCGGGATGACCATGCGCGACGCCGTGGACGCCGGAACGTTCCGCTGCACCCTGCAGGTGCGGTGGGCGGATTTCGACCAGTACGGCCACGTCAACAACATCAAGTACCTCGAGTACGCGCAGGAGGCGCGGATCCTGTTCATCCGCAGCCGATTCGGGCCGTTCGGCCTGGGCAACCTGCCCCAGGTGGTGCGGCGCACCGAGATCGACCACCTGCGGCCCGTCCTGCGTGACTCCACCTCGGTGGACGTGGAGATCGACGTCGAACACGTCGGGACCACGTCGTACCAGATCCGCCAGACCATCCTGGACGCGGCGGGCGAGATCTGTTGCACGCTGCGGGTGGTCATGGTCGCCTACGACTCCTCCACCTCGACCGCGGTGGAGATTCCCTCCGGTGTCCGCAACGTGCTGGAGGCGGCCACACAGCCGGCGGCGATCACCGACCAGGGGCCCGCCACGTGACCGACCAGCTCGTCTACGAGACCGGCGGCCCCCTGGGCGTGTCCGGACAGCCGGGTCGCCGGGTGTTCACCTCGGCGATGCCGGTCCGGTGGTCGGACCAGGACCTCTACCATCACGTCAACCACGCCCGGATGATCACGCTCATCGAGGAGGCGCGGATCCCGTGGCTCTTCTCCGAGGGCATGCCCACCGCGACGCTCACCGCGGGAGCGGTGATGACCGACCTGTCGGTGAAGTACCGGGGCCAGGTCAAGCACGCCGACGGCCCCATCCGCGTGCGCATGTGGTGCGAGAAGGTCGGGGGAGCGATGTTCGTGGCCCGGCACGAGGTCCGCGGCCGCACCACCCCGGACTCGGCGTCGCCCGCGGTGGACTGCACGGCCACCATCGCCGCGTTCGACCTGGCAACCCAGCGCCCGCGTCGGTTCACCCGCGCCGAGCGCGACTATCTGCTGGAGTTCCGGCACGAGGACCCGGCGTGACGGCACCGGGTTCGGACGCCGGGATGATCCGGGTGCCCGACCCCGCCGACCGCGACGACCTGCGCACCCTCCTCCGCCGCATCCTCCGCCTCGATGAGGCCGCCGTGGTGCGGCTGACCTCCGGGGCCGGGGGCCGGATGCGCGTGTGGGCCCGCACTCCCTTCGGGGCACTGGTCGTCCGCGGACTCGGCGGCGACTGCCCCGGCGGCGACGTCGTTGCAGGTGCGGACCATCTGCTCACCGAACTCGACGTCCTGCCGCGCGGAGACATCGACGGTCGGATCGACCCCGGTATGCCACTGCTCTCGGCATGGCAGGGACTGCTGCCGCCCACCGACGGGTTCCAGCCCGTCGAGGACGTGCCGGCCCAGGTGCTGCTCGACCTCACCCGGTCGGGTCGGGAGGCCGCGCGGGAGAACGCCGGCCCCGCCGGCCTGCCGCCGTCGCTGCTCGACCAGGTGGCCCTGACCGTCCGTGCGGACACCGCCCACCCCGTCGGCGTGGACATGCGGACGGTGTTCTCCATGGTGATGTGCGGGTTCGTGCCGGAGAAGGCCGGTTCCGCCCCGGAGGGCGAGCCGGTCCGCGTGAGCGAACGCGGCGCCTGGCTCCGTCTGGACGCCCGGTACGGCACGGTGTTCAGGCGGACCGACTCACTCACCCTCGAACCACTGCGGTGACCGCTCCCGACTTCTCCATCTCCTGGCCCGGGCGGGGCCGCGCCGCGGCCCCGGGCGCCGACGGCCCGGTCCCGCGGATCGAGGCCCTCGTCACCGGCGACGCGGATCGCGCCGACGGGGCCGGGTTCGTCGCCGAGGGGGCCGTGCTGGTCGGTGACGGCGCGCGCATCGCCGAGGCCCACGACGCACTGGCCGCGCACGGCCTCGCGCCGTGCGGCGCCGCGCAGGTGGTCTACCTCGACCCGCCGTACAACCGTGGGGGCCGGTTCGACGCCTACCACGACAACATGCCGCGCCACGAGTGGCTCGACTACATCGAGGCGCGGCTCGTGGTGGCCCGCGACCTGCTCGCCGAGACGGGCACCGTGTGGGTACACCTCGACGACGCCGAGGCCCACCGGGTGCGTTGCCTGCTCGACGAGATCTTCGGCGCCGACGCGTTCATCGCGGACCTCACGGTGGAGAGCAACCCCAAGGGTCGGCAACTGGACCGCTTCTTCGCGGGCTCCCACGACCGGCTGATGGTGTACGCCCGTGACCCCGAGCAGGTACGGCTGGCGGGCGGGGTGGCCTCGGCGGTCGATCCGGCGGACTTCCCGCACCGGGGCATCGACGGGGTCAGCTACCGGCTCCTGCCG
Organism: Dietzia sp. KRD202; assembly: GCF_017168155.1. NCBI lineage: Bacteria > Bacillati > Actinomycetota > Actinomycetes > Mycobacteriales > Dietziaceae > Dietzia > Dietzia sp. KRD202. The sequence goes on from NZ_JABFAN010000016.1 coordinate 175,572, forward strand.
CTGCGCAACACCAACAAGCGTTTCAACCCGCGGACCACGCCCACCATGACGTACCCGCTCTACGGCGACCCGGGCACCGGCGAGGTGTCGGTGGAGCCGGGCGAGGGACTGGAAGAGGTCCTCCCGGTGTTCGGCGATCTCACCCCTGCGGTGTGGCGGTGGTCGCGAGAGCGGGCGCGGGAACGCGTCGGCGACCTGGTGTGCCGGACGGTGAAGGGCCGCTCGGGCCCCCGGGTGGACATCTACCAACGGGACCGGTTCGAGGCGGGTCGGATCAAGAAGCTCAAGACCATCTGGCTGTCCCAGGAGGTCGGCTCGACGGACACCGCGCGAGCCGAACTGAGGGCGGCCGGGGTCGACGGGTTCCGCACCCCCAAGCCTGAGGCGTTGATGCGGCGGGTCGTCGAACTGGCCACCGACCCCGGCGAACTGGTCGTGGACCTGTTCGCCGGGTCCGGGACCACGGCGGTCGCGGCTCGTGCGCTGGGCCGGCGCTGGGTGGTGGTCGAACGCAACCCCGAGACGGTCCGCGACGTGCTGGTGCCGAGGTTGCGAGTCGGCTCTGACGACGGTTAGCGGAGCATGAGCCCGCCGCCGTCGACCATCATCGTCTGGCCGGTCATGTACGACGCGTCGTCGCTGGCCAGGAAGACCGCGACCCGTCCGATGTCGGACTCGGGGTCCCCGAAACGGCGCATCGGGGTGCCGGACAGGAGCCGCTTCTCGATCCCCGGGTTCGCCTCGATGTAGGCCTCCACGCCCTCGGTGAGCGCGAGGGGGGAGATGACGTTGACGTTGATCCCGTCGCGCGCCCACTCGTTGGCGGCCACCCGGCTGATCGCGCGGATCGCCTCCTTGGCCGCGGCGTACGACGCCTGGGTGGGGCTGCCGTCGATGCCGGCGCCGGAGGCGAAGTTGATCACCGACCCGTCCCGCCTTGCCAGATGCGGGTGTGCGGCCTTCATCAGCCAGAATGTCGGGTAGAAGCCGGTGGAGAAGGACAGGTCCATCATGTCGCCGGTGGTCTCGAGCAGTGGCGCCTGTCGGGAGGCGTGGGCGTTGTTGACCAGGACGTCCAGGTGCCCGAACGCCTCCACGGCGGCCGCGACGATCGATGCGGCGTTGGCCTCGACCGAGATGTCCGAGTGGAGGTAGCGCACCTGCTCACCGAGCTCGGCGGCGAGCGCGTCCCCGGCGTCGTCATTGATGTCCACCACGAGGACGTTGGCGCCCTCCTTGACGAACGCACGGGTGATGCCGCGGCCGATCCCGCCGGCACCGCCGGTGACGATCGCGGTCTTGTCGGAAAGTCGCACGTCGAAGCCCTTCAGGAGTCCTGCAGCCACACGGCGGTGTCCGGTGGCAGATCCCTCCCGTCGAGTGGGCCGGAGGCGAGGAGGATCTCGCCGTCGGGCAGGGGCACCGTCCGAGGGGATGTATTGATCATGCACAGGATCCCGCCGCCTTCGCGCCGAAACGCCTGACACCCGTCAAGTTCACTTTCCCAGACGATCGCTTCCGTGTCCGCCGCGGGCCACGACTGCCTGATCCCGATCGCCGACCGGTACAGCGACAGCACGGAGTCGGGGTCCTCCCGCTGGGCGGCGACCGTGAGGTGTGACCATCCCTCGGGCATCGGCAACCAGGTGTCGTCGGCGGTCGAGAACCCGTACGGGGGCCGGTCGCCCTCCCACGGGATCGGCACGCGGCAGTGGTCACGGCCCATCTCAGCGTGGCCGGTCCGTTCCCAGGTGGGGTCGGTGAGTCGATGGTGGGGGATCGCAAAATCGCTGGGCAGGCCGAGCTCGGCACCGTTGTAGAGGAACGCGATCCCCGGCAGCGCCAGCGTCACCAGGAGCATGGCGCGGGCCCGGGCCGTACCGACGGCCCCGTTGCCGTAGCGGGTCACCTCGCGGACGACGTCGTGGTTCGACAGCGCCCATGTGGGTGCCGCCCGCGAGACCCGTGCGGCCTCGAGCGTGGAGTCGATCGCCTCGCGCAGGGCGCGCGCGTCGAACGGGGCGCCGGTGAGGGCGAAGTGGAACGCGAAGTGCAGCTCGTCGGGTCGGAGGTAGCGGGCGAACCGGTCGGTCGGTCCCACCCACACCTCGCCGAAGGTGGCGGCGCCCGGGTAGTCGTCGAGGACGCGGCGGATCCGTCGGTGGATGTCGTGGACGCCGGGTCGGTCCCAGCGCGCGTCGCGGGGGTCGACGACGAGCTGGGCGATCTCCACGTCGTCGGGTAGGTCCGCCAGGTCGTCGGGTTTGGCCAGCCCGTGGGCCACGTCGATCCGGAAGCCGTCGACCCCCAGGTCCAGCCAGAACCGCAGGGTCCGCTCGAGATCGTCGGCGACCTCGGGATTCGTCCAGTCCAGGTCCGGCTGTTCGGGGGCGAAGAGGTGGAGGTACCACTGGCCAGGCGTGCCGTCGGGCTCGGTGACGCGGGTCCAGGCGGGTCCGCCGAACACCGACGGCCAGTTGTTCGGCGGTTCGGAGCCGTCCTCGCCGCGGCCGTCCCGGAAGAGGTAGCGCGCGCGTTCCGGGCTGCCCGGTCCGGCGGCGACCGCGGCGGCGAACCAGGGGTGCTCGATGCTGGTGTGATTGGGCACCAGGTCCATGATGAGCACCTTGCGGGCGGCGTGGAGCCGCCCGAGGAGCTCACGCAGCGTGTCGACGCTGCCGAACAGCGGATCCACGTCCCGCGGGTCGGACACGTCGTATCCGTGGTCGGCGCCGGGGGAGCGCATGATCGGGGAGAACCACACCCCGTCGACGCCCAGATGGTCCAGGTGGTCGAGGCGGTGGATCACGCCCTGCAGGTCACCGACGCCGTCGCCGTCGGAGTCGGCGAACGACCGCGGGTAGATCTGGTAGAGGACCATGTCCTCCCACCGGCGCGTCGCGTGGGAGGGAGGCCTCACCCGATCTCCGCGGTGTTGACCATCATCGCCGCGGCGCGGGTGAGGTAGTCGATGAGCGCCGCCCGGTGTTCGTCGTCCAGCGTCTCGCGGTCGATCGTGTCCACTGCGGCGAGCATGTGGGTGAGCCAGGCGTCGTGGGCGGCGCGGTCGACGACGTACGGGTTGTGCCGCATCCGCAGCCTCGGGTGCCCGCGCTGCTCGGAGTAGGTGGTGGGACCGCCCCAGTACTGCTCGAGGAACATCCGCAGACGGTCCTCGGCCGGCCCCAGGTCCTCCTCGGGGTACATCGGGCGCAGCACGGGGTCGCCCGCCACCCGGCGGTAGAACTCGTGGACGATCTTCCGGAACGTCTCCGCTCCACCGATCTCGTCATAAAAAGTGCTGCTGCTCATGCCTCCCATCATGCCTGCCCAGGTGTCCGTGGGGCCCCTGGGCAGGTGGTGGCGGGTGGGCGGCGGCGGCAGGAAACCCGCGGGAGACGACGACGACGAGGTCCCGCGACGGCGACCCGGATCCGCCCGCCCGCCGGGCCGAACCGGCCGGGTCGGCCACCTTCTGCTACGCGTTAGCCGCACGAAGTGTTCACCGAAGGTGCATCATCGTGGCAGGCGAGGTTCACGACGAGCCCGGACACGGCTGATGCACTGGGCTCGGGGCAGACGAGCGGAGACCGACCATGGGCACTGCAGTGCGCGAGAACACGGAGTACCGACAACGGGGTTCACGAGCCCCCTCCCGGCTGGAACCGGTCCCGGACCGGCACGTCCCGCTCGCGTCCGCCCCGCGCGTCCTGCTGCTCAACGCCAGCTACGAGGCCCTGACGGCCCTGCCCGCCCGCCGCGCGGTGGTGATGCTGATCGGCGGCAAGGCCGACGTGGTTCACGACCACCCGGTCGAGCTCCTGGTCCGCTCGGTGGACACCGCGATCCGCGTGCCGTCGGTGATCCGACTACGCGAATACGTGCGGATCCCGTACCGGTCGCAGGTCCCCATGACCCGCGCCGCGCTCATGCACCGCGACGGCCACCGGTGCGGCTACTGCAGTGCCAGGGCCACCACCGTCGACCACGTCATCCCGCGCAGCCGCGGGGGAGCGCACAGCTGGGAGAACTGCGTCGCCTCCTGCGCGCCGTGCAACCACCGCAAGGCCGACAAGCTGCTCTCCGAGCTCGGCTGGGAGCTGCGGGAGCCCCTCGCCGCCCCGCGGGGCCGGACCTGGCGGTTGGTCTCCCAGTTGCGGGAGATCGGCCCGCACTGGGAGGACTACCTCTACCTCGACGCCGCCTGAGGCGATCGGGCCCCCGTCGCCGGGGTCAGCCGAGCGCGAGGCTGTAGACCCCGTCGGATCCGGTGTCGGCGAAATACAGGGTGCGCCCGTCCTCGGACACCGCCAGCCCGGTGACACCGGCCATGCCGGTCTCGAAGACCCGGCCGGGGGAGCCGTCCCAGGCGAACTCGAGGACCCGGCCGGTGGCGTTGTCGGCGACGAACCAGGAGTCGGCGCCGGCCGCCAGCCCCGACGGGCGCTCCGCGGTGGCCGGGCCCGCGTCCTCGACGGCGGCGTCCCACACGTAGGAGTACTCGGCGAGGGTCTCGCGCGGCATGATCCAGCGGTCCCCGGCGGCGTCTATGGCGTCGCGGTTCCCGTGCTCGTCCACCCACGTCCGGACGGTCTCCGGGTCGTCGCCGTCGCCGGGGCCGCCGGGGAGGTGGCTCCAGTCGATCCCGCCGGGGCCGTGCTCGCCGTGGCCGGCGGGGGAGCCGTTCCAGTTGGAGACCATGACCTCGGTGCGCCCGCTGTCCGGCTGGAACCTGCGGACCACGCCCGCGCCGGTGTCGGCGTAGTAGACCCAGCCGCCGTGGGCCATCATCCCGCTCGGGACGCCCTCGACGCGCTCGTAGGGCAGGTCGATGTAACGCCGGGTGGTGCCGTCCCCGTGGAAACCGTTGCCCTCCTGGTGGTCGCGGTTGAAGTCCACGCGGGCCACGTGCCCCGGCCCGCTGCACCCGCCCTCGGTGTCACCGACCCCGCAGCCGTCGAGGACGTAGTACGCGTTGACGGCGTCGTGCAGGATCCCGGTGCTCAGCGGGTTGCCGTGCAGCATGTCCAGGTGGCTGCCCTGACGGGGCCACACGCACCGCGAGATCGTGTCCGACCAGTACTCGGCCGGGCACTGGTGCTCGGGGATTTCGTCCGGCGGATCGTGACTCAACCCCGGCTGCGGCCAGTCGGCGAGATAGGGCTTGTTCTGGCCCGCCAGGGCGAAGGTCTCCGGGGAGAAGAGCGAGGGGCCCATGAAGTTGTTGTCGCGGAAATGCGTATCGCGCTCCGGGTTGAGCACGAACTCCATGTCGCGCACCTCGTTGTTGGAGTCGTTTGACACGGCGAAGAACGCCCCGTCCTCGTTGAAGGCGATCCCGGAGGGCCTGGCCGTGAAGTGCTCCCCGTACCCGTCCCGCAGCGTGCGCGCCGAGGAGGCGTCGGCCGGGTCGACCACGGTCAGAGAGTCGTCGGCGGCGTTGGTGATCCACAGTTCCGCGGTGCCGGGCCGCACGGCGATCGAACTCGGATCGGCGAGCAACTCGCCCACCAGCACCGGTTCGGGACCCGGAGCCCCGCGGTCCCCGGCGGCGTCGGCGGGCTCGGCGTCGGCGGAACACCCACTCACCAGGAGCACGAGGGCGGCGGCCGCGGCCATCACCGCGACGGGTCCCCGGCGGGAGCGCCCCTCAGGTCGGTTGTCGTTCACAGGCCATCCCGTCACTCACGGCCCGCACGACTGCGCCGACACTCAGACCGGGAATTCTTCCACGACGCCGATGTGAGTCCACTTATCGGGGCAGTTGGAGACGCTGTCGTGTCGGAGTGGGTGGAGTGTCGGTGTCGGCGTGTCTCGGCGGCGGCTGGTCTCAGTGGCGGCCGGTCAGCCGGCCTCGGCCGCGTCGACGGCGCGGGCGTCCAGGGCCCGGACCATGTCGGCGGTCTGCTCGGCGATGATCCGCCGGAGGGCCGACGGGTGGGTCTCGTCCGCGATGACCTGCTCGAAGCGCTCGACGGTGTCGCGGTCCACCGCCCAGGACGGGAAGATCCCCTCGGCGACGGTCTGGGCGAGATCGCCGGGTCGTGCCCTCCACAGCGCCGTGACGTCATCCAGGTAGCGCTCGCAGAGCCCGCTGAGCAGGTGCTCCTGACCGGGCAGGTCGACACCCAGGAGCGTGGCGCGCACGATCGCGTTGGTGGGGGCGTCGGCGCCGGTCTCCAGCAGCAGCTGCTCTGCCTCCTCCTTGGCTCCGACGGTGGGGCGGGCGGCACGCGCGGTGGCAGCCCGCCGGGCTCCGCCGGCGGTGTCATCGGTGGCCAGTTCCGCCTCGATGCTGTCGGTGTCCGCGGCGCCGGCGGCGACCAGCGCGGTGAGCACGGTCCAGCGTAGGTCCGTGTCGACGACGAGGCCGGGCAGTCCCGCCTCGTCGGCTCCGGCGTCGAGGAGCGTGGCGAGCACGCGCCCCTGATCGACACCGACCGGGCAGGCGCACAGGGCGGTGAGGAACGCCAGCTGGTGATCGGACCCGGCCTCGGCGTCGCGGGCCGCGGTGAGCATGGCCGCGGAGAACGTCTTCCAGCCGGTGGCGGCGGCCCAGGCCGGGTCGGCGTAGCGCGCCAGCGCGGTCTGGGCCTGGGTGAGCACCCTCTGCACCACGCCGATGTGGGACTCACGCGGCACGGCCCGGGCCACGACCTCGACGAACCGGCGGGCCGGCAGGCGCCCCTCCCGCGTCATCTCCCACAGCGCGGACCAGCACAGCGTCCGCGCCAGCGGGTCCGCGACGTCCTCGAGCGACTCCAGGACGGTGGCCAGGGACCGCTCGTCGAGCCGGACCGAGCAGTAGGTCAGGTCGTCGTCGTTGGGCAGGACCAGATCGGGCACGGGCTGCCCGGCGAGCGCGGAGACGGGCGTCCGCTCGCCGGAGATGTCCAGCTCGGCCCGTTCGGTGCGCACGATCGCACCGGACTCGTCGCGGCTGTACAGGCCCACGCCGAGCCGGTGGGTGCGCAGCTCGCCGGCGCCCGGGGACGCCGGGCCCTGGACCACGGTCAGGCCGTCGATCGTGCGGGAGTCGCCACCGGTCGTGACCTCGACGGAGATCGGGTTGATGCCGGTCGTGCGCAGCCACTGGTCGGCCCACCCCGACAAATCGCGCCCCGACGACGTCTCCAGTGCGGAGAGCAGGTCGTCGAACCGGGCGTTGCCGAAGGCGTGCTCGGCGAAGTACGCGCGCAGACCGGCCAGGAACGGCTCGCGGCCCACGTAGGCCACCAGCTGCTTGAGCACCGAGGCGCCCTTGGCGTAGGTGATCCCGTCGAAATTGGTCTCCACCGTCTCCAGGTCGGTCATGTCCGCGGCGACGGGATGCGTGGAGGGCAGCTGGTCCTGGCGGTACGCCCACGACTTCTCCACGATCGCGAAGGTCGTCCAGGCGTCCGTGTACTGCGTCGCGTCGACCTGGGCCAGCACCGAGGCGAACGTGGCGAACGACTCGTTGAGCCACAGGTCGTCCCACCAGAACATGGTCACCAGGTCGCCGAACCACATGTGGGCCATCTCGTGCAGGATCGTCTCGTTGCGCCGCTCGTAGCGGTAGCCGGTTGCCCGGGAGCGGAAGACGTAGTCCTCGAGGAACGTCACGGCACCGGCGTTCTCCATGGCACCGGCATTGAACTCGGGGACGAAGATCTGGTCGTACTTGCCGAACGCGTACGGCAGGCCGAACTCACGGTGGTAGAAGCCGAAGCCCTCCTTGGTCTCGGCGAACAGGCGTTCCGAGTCGAGGAACTCTGCCAGCGACGCCCGGCACAGCAGGCGTAGAGGGATGGTGCCGTGCTCGTCGGTGTAGGCGTCCTCCACCACGTGGTACGGGCCCGCGATGAGGGCGACCAGGTACGTCGACATGATCTCGGTGGGCGCGAAGCGGTGCACCACGCCACCGCCGGGGGCCGGGGACTCCTCGGCCGGGGTGTTGGCCACCACCACCCACTGCTCGGGCGCGGTCACCGTCAGGGTGTAGCGGGCCTTGAGGTCGGGCTGGTCGACGCAGGCGAACACGCGCTTGGCGTCCGCCGTCTCGAACTGCGAGTAGAGATAGACCTCCCCGTCGGCCGGGTCGACCATCCGGTGCAGGCCCTCACCGGTGGTGGTGTACGCCAGATCGGCGTCCACGATCAGCTCATTCGTCGCTTGCAGGTCGGGCAGGGTGATGCCGTCCTCGTCGTCGTATCGCTCGTCGCCGGGGGCCGGGAATAGTTCCCGGCCGTTCAGGGTCGCCGACCGGATCACGGCCGCGCGGAGGTCGATGAAGGTCTCCGCACCCGGACGCGAGCAGGAGAACCGCACCACGGTGCGCGAACGGAAGGTGTCGGTCCCGGGCCCGCCGCGGCCGTCGGTGAGATCGATCTCCACGTCGTACGACTCGACGGCGAGCAGTTCCGACCGGGCGGCGGCGTCGGCGCGGGTGAGGTTGAGCGAGCGCATCGGTGAGGACCTCGGTTCGGTGGGGGTTCGGCTACCGCACCAGTCCTACCACCCGGCGGGGAGCCGAGGCGGCCGCAGTGGCGGCGGCCGCCGGAGACGGGGAGGATGGGGTCATGACATCAACTACCCGGTCCGCTACCCGCTCCGTCGACTTCTGGTTCGACCCGCTGTGCCCGTTCGCCTGGGTCACCAGCCGCTGGATCCTCGAGGTGGAGAAGGTCCGCGACATCTCGCTGACGTGGAACGTCATGAGCCTGTCCGTGCTCAACGAGGGCCGCGATCTGCCCGAGGAGTACACGGCATTGATGCAGCGCGGCTGGGGGCCGGTGCGCGTGGCCATCGCCGCGGCGAAGCTCCACGGTCCGGAGGTCCTCGGGACGCTGTACACCGAGTTGGGCACCCGCATCCACGATGAGGGCCGCGGCATCGAGGACCCCACCGTGATCACCGAGGCGCTCCAGGCCGCAGGCCTGGACGCCGACCTCGCCGCCGCCGCGGGGACCGATGAGTACGACGACGAGCTGCGCGCCTCCCACCACCGTGGCATGGACCCGGTGGGCGACGAGGTCGGGACCCCGGTCCTCCACGTCGACGGCACCGCGTTCTTCGGTCCCGTCCTCACCCGCATCCCCCGGGGCGAGGACGCCGGCAAGGTCTTCGACGGCGCCGCCATGCTCGCCGACTACCCGTACTTCTTCGAGCTCAAGCGCAGCCGTACCGAGGACCCGCAGTTCGACTGAGACCCGGGGGTGGGGTCGCGGTCGCGCGTGGCAGAATCGCGGTCATGCGCATCTACCTGGGGGCGGACCACGCCGGCTTCGAGACCAAGAACGCCATCGCCGAGCACCTCAAGGCCTCCGGGCACGAGGTGGTCGACTGCGGCGCCCACACCTACGACGCCGAGGACGACTACCCGGCCTTCTGCATCGACGCGGCAGCCAAGGTCGTCGCGGACCCGGGCAGTCTCGGGATCGTGCTCGGCGGCTCCGGTAACGGCGAGCAGATCGCGGCCAACAAGGTCCCCGGCGCCCGCTGCGCGCTGGCGTGGAGCGTCGAGACCGCGCGGCTGGCGCGTGAGCACAACAACGCCCAGCTCATCGGCATCGGGGGCCGCATGCACTCGGAGGAGGAGGCCCTCGCGATCGTCGACGCCTTCCTCGACCAGGAGTGGTCGGGGGTCGAGCGCCATCAGCGGCGCATCGACATCCTCGCCGAGTACGAGGCCACCCACGAGGCCCCGCCCGTCCCCGGCGCCTGAGTCCCCGTGCCTGAAGGGCACACCCTTCACCGGCTGGCCCGCCTGCACACCCAGTACTTCGTAGGCGGGCCCGTTCGTGTGTCCAGCCCGCAGGGGCGGTTCGCCGACCACGTCATCGTCGACGGACGGCACCTCGACCGCGCGACGGCCGTCGGCAAGCACCTCTTCCACCACTACGAGGGCGGCCTCGCGGTCCACGTCCACCTGGGGTTGTACGGTTTCTTCGACACGCACCTCGTCCCCGAGGGGCAGGACCCGCCCGCCCCGGTCGGGCAGGTGCGGATGCGGGTGCGCGCGACGGCGGGGGACGGGCCCGCCCACGTCGTCGACCTGCGCGGCCCGACCCGCTGTGAGGTGATCGCCGAGGCGGGCGTCGCAGACGTACGAGATCGACTGGGCCCGGATCCGCTGGATCCCGGTGCCGATCCGGTACGGGCGTGGGCGCGGATCAGTCGCAGCTCGCGGGCGATCGGCGCGCTGCTCATGGACCAGAAGGTGCTGGCCGGCGTCGGCAACGTCTACCGCGCCGAGGTGCTCTTCCGGCACGGGATCAACCCCTTCCTCCCCGGGGTGGAGCTGCGCGAGGGTCAGTACCGGGCGCTCTGGGACGACCTCGTGGAGCTGATGGAGGTCGGGGTGGAGACCGGCGCCATCCACACGATCCGGCCCGAGCACGACCACGGCGACGTGCCCCGCCGGGGCGCCGATCGACCGCGCAACTACGTCTACCAACGCGACGGCTGGGAGTGCCGGGTGTGCGGGGACGAGATCGCGCTGCAGACGATGGACGCCCGGACGCTCTTCTGGTGCCCGACGTGCCAGGCGGGCCGGCCGCGCTGAGGCCGCGGGCTGATCGGACAGGCGCTCGCGCGAGTCGCCGTCCGTGGGCACTCCGGCCGGGAAATCGACGATGCCCTGCCTCGTCAGTGTCTGACGGGGCAGGGCATCCGGTGGAGCGGGTGACGGGAATCGAACCCGCGTAGCCTGCTTGGAAGGCAGGGGCTTTACCATTAAGCTACACCCGCATCGGCAGCCTGACCTGGCGTTTCATACATGGTCACGCTCACGCCCGGACAACACTACCGGACCCTGGCGGCGCTCCCAACTCCCGGTCCGACAAGTCGGAATCGGCGGGCGGATGGCCCTGTCGTACACTGGCCGAGTTGGTTTGCGGCCCGGCGGATGTCCTGTGCATGATCGCGGGATGGTCGGCCGCGCGACTCACCGGGATGTGGCGCAGCTTGGTAGCGCATCCGCTTTGGGAGCGGAGGGTCGCAGGTTCGAATCCTGTCATCCCGACCAGCGGAGCCGAAAGACACGAACCCCACATGACTTCCTAGGAGAACATCACCGTGAAGAGCACTGTCGAGCAGCTCAACCCGACCCGGGTCAAGATCACCGTGGAGGTGCCGTTCGCGGAGCTCGAGCCGGATTTCGCCAAGGCCTACAAGTCGCTCGCCGGCCAGGTCAACATCCCGGGCTTCCGCCCGGGTAAGGCCCCGGCCAAGCTCCTCGAGTCGCGGATCGGTCGCCCGGCGGTCCTCGAGCAGGTCATCAACGACATGATCCCGTCGCGCTACAGCCAGGCCGTCGACGAGCACGAGCTCGTCGTGCTGGCCCAGCCCGAGATCGAGGTGACCAAGCTGGAGGACAACGACGTCGTCGAGTTCACCGCCGAGGTCGACATCCGCCCGGAGATCACCCTGCCGACCTTCGAGGACCTCGAGGTCACCGTCGAGGCCCCCGAGACCGACGAGGCCGCCGTCGACGCGGAGCTGGACAACCTGCGTGCCCGCTTCGGCACCCTCAAGGGCGTCGAGCGCGGCGCCACCACGGGCGACTTCCTCTCGGTGGACCTGGCCGCGACCGTCGACGGCGAGCCCGTCGACGAGGCCTCAACCGAAGGCCTGTCCTACGAGCTCGGCTCGGGCACCCTCGTCGAGGGCCTGGACGACGCGGCGGCGGGTCTCAAGGCCGGCGAGTCCAAGGAGTTCACCTCCTCGCTCGTCGCCGGTGACCACGCCGGCAAGGAGGCGGTCATCACCGTCACCGTGCAGTCCGTCAAGGAGCGCGAGCTGCCCGAGGCCGACGACGAGTTCGCGCAGATGGCCAGCGAGTTCGACACTCTCGACGAGCTCAAGGCAGACCTCACCGAGAAGGTCGCGCAGCAGGCCAAGGCCGGCCTCGCGGGCGAGATCCGCGACAAGGTCCTCGACGCGCTGATGGAGGCCACCGACGTCCCGACCCCGGAGGCGGTCGTCGCCTCCGAGGCCCACGCCCAGATGCACCAGCTCATCGACCAGTTCGGTGGCGACGCGTCGATCCTGGACCAGGCGCTGGCCGCCGAGGGCACCGACCGCGAGACCTTCGAGGCCGAGACCCGTGAAGGCGCCGCCCGCGCCATCCGCAGCCAGCTGCTGCTGGACGCCGTCGCCGAGCAGAACTCGACCGACGTCTCGCAGGAGGAGCTCACCCAGCACATCCTGTTCCAGGCCCAGCGCTACGGCATGGACCCCAACCAGTTCGTGCAGCAGATCCAGCAGGCCGGTCAGCTCGGCTCGCTGTTCTCCGACGTCCGCCGGTCCAAGGCCCTGGCCGACGTGATCGGCAAGGTCACCGTCAAGGACACCGAGGGCAACGTCGTCGACACCAGCGAGTTCTTCGGCACCGTCGAGGCGGACTCCGCCGAGGACGCCGATGAGGCCGGGTCCGACGCCGTCGAGACGGCAGCGGACGAGAAGGACTCCGACGCCTGATCGTCCCCTGATCGACCCCCGACAGGGCCGGGACCGCACCACGCGGCCCCGGCCCTGTCGTCGTGGCCCCCGCGGACGATGCTGGTGGCCCGACGCTGAGAGCGAACACCCGCCCCGGCGGGACGGTTCCGTCGTCGGTGTTGGTTAGTGTTTGACGTAACGGTTCCCCGGCCACCGGTCGGCCGGGCGCCGCGCTAGCGGTGAAGACGATGAGCGAAGGTAGGTTCCCCGTGGCCCAGAACGGTTCAGCGGCTCAGCCCGGTTCGACGCAGCCCGCACTCAGCTCGCCGGGGTCGCACGGACTCACCCTCGGCGACTCCGTGTACGAGCGCCTCCTGCAGGAGCGGATCATCTTCCTGGGCTCCCAGGTCGACGACGACATCTCCAACCGCCTCTGCGCGCAGATCCTGCTGCTCGCGGCGGAGGACCCCACCCGCGACATCGCGCTGTACATCAACTCGCCCGGTGGTTCCGTGACGGCCGGCATGGCGATCTACGACACGATGCAGTTCGTCGAGTGCGACGTGGCCACCTACGGCATGGGCCTGGCCGCCTCGATGGGTCAGTTCCTGCTGACCGCGGGCACCAAGGGCAAGCGCTACGCCCTGCCGCACGCGAAGATCATGATGCACCAGCCGTCGGCCGGTGTCGGTGGTTCGGCCGCCGACATCGCCATCCAGGCCGAGCAGTACGCCGCCACCAAGCGTGAGATGGCCGAGCTCATCGCCTTTCACACGGGCCAGACGTTCGAGCAGGTCACCGAGGACTCCGACCGTGACCGCTGGTTCTCCGCCGAGGAGGCCAAGGAGTACGGGTTCGTCGACCACGTGATCTCGCGCGCGTCCCAGACGGGCGGGACCTCGCCGTCGTGATCGAGCCCTCCGCCCACGGGAGCGCTCCCGCAGCCCACCCAGCCCCGCACACCACCACGGAGTCACCGATGACCTCAATGCCGACCTCCCGATACATCCTGCCGTCCTTCGTCGAGCACTCCAGCTACGGCGTCAAGGAGTCCAACCCCTACAACAAGCTCTTCGAGGAGCGCATCATCTTCCTGGGCACCCAGGTCGACGACGCCTCGGCGAACGACATCATGGCCCAGCTGCTGGTCCTGGAGGGTCAGGACCCGGACCGCGACATCACCATGTACATCAACTCGCCGGGTGGCTCGTTCACCTCGCTCATGGCGATCTACGACACCATGCAGTACGTGCGGCCGGACATCGTGACGGTCTGCCTCGGCCAGGCCGCGTCGGCCGCCGCGGTACTGCTCGCGGCGGGCACCAAGGGCAAGCGGGCCGCGCTGCCCAACGCCCGCGTGCTCATCCACCAGCCGGCCACCGGCGGCATCCAGGGCCAGGTCTCCGACCTCGAGATCCAGGCCGCGGAGATCGAGCGGATGCGTCGCCTCATGGAGACCACGCTGGCCCAGCACACCGGGCGCACCGCCGATCAGGTCCGCAAGGACACCGATCGCGACAAGATCCTCACGGCCGCGGAGGCCAAGGACTACGGCATCATCGACACCGTGTTCGACTACCGCAAACTGTCGACGAGCAACTGAGCCGACGGCGGCGCGCCGCTGGGGGTAGCGGTGGGCCGTCGGGTGCAATGAACTGATCACGCGGGGTCGGCTTTACGGCCGTCACCGCGTACCGTCGACTACGGGGCGTGACATCGGCGCCCCCGGAATGCGAGGACGTAGAACTCATGGCGCGTGTAGGTGAGAGCGGCGACCTGTTGAAGTGTTCCTTCTGTGGGAAGAGCCAGAAGCAGGTCAAGAAGCTGATCGCCGGTCCCGGCGTCTACATCTGCGACGAGTGCATCGAGCTGTGCAACGAGATCATCGAGTCTGAGGTCGACGATGCGCAGGAGACGGGTCCGGACTCGCTGCCCAAGCCGTCCGAGATCCACGCGTTCCTGGACGAATACGTGGTGGGGCAGGACGCCGCCAAGCGCAACCTGGCCGTGGCCGTCTACAACCACTACAAGCGCATCCGGGTGGGGGCCTCCCTCGGCCGCGGCGACGGTGTCGAGTTGGCCAAGTCCAACATCCTCATGCTGGGCCCCACCGGCTGTGGCAAGACCTACCTCGCCCAGACGTTGGCCAAGATGCTCAACGTGCCCTTCGCGATCGCGGACGCCACCGCGTTGACCGAGGCCGGTTACGTCGGTGAGGACGTGGAGAACATCCTCCTCAAGCTCATCCAGGCCGCGGACTTCGACACCAAGCGTGCCGAGATGGGCATCATCTACATCGACGAGGTCGACAAGATCGCCCGCAAGGCCGAGAACCCGTCGATCACCCGGGACGTCTCCGGTGAGGGCGTCCAGCAGGCGCTGCTGAAGATCCTCGAGGGCACGCAGGCGTCGGTGCCGCCGCAGGGCGGCCGCAAGCACCCGCACCAGGAGTTCATCCAGATCGACACGTCCAACGTGTTGTTCATCGTGGCCGGTGCCTTCCAGGGCCTGGAGAAGATCGTCGGCGACCGCGTGGGTCGCAAGGGGATGGGTTTCGGGTCCGAGGTCGCCAGCAAGAAGGACCTCGACACGACCGACAACTTCAGCGAGGTCATGCCGGAGGACCTGGTGAAGTACGGGTTGATCCCCGAGTTCATCGGCCGCCTGCCCGTCGTGGCGACCGTGACGAGCCTGGACCGCGAGGCCCTGGTCAACATCCTCTCCGAGCCCAAGAACGCGCTGGTCAAGCAGTACGCCCGGCTGTTCGAGATGGACGGTGTCGAGCTGGAGTTCACCGAGGACGCCCTCGAGGCCGTGGCCGACCAGGCGATCCTGCGGGGGACCGGTGCCCGTGGCCTGCGCGCCATCATGGAGGAGGTCCTCCTGCCGGTCATGTACGACATCCCCGGGCGCGACGACGTCGCCCGCGTGGTGGTCACCGGTGAGACGGTCCGCGACAACGTCCTGCCGACGATCGTCCCCTTCTCCGACGAGGAGCTGCGCGAGCGTTCCGCCTGACACCGGACCCGCGAGAAGGCCCCCGCCACTCGGCGGGGGCCTTCTATCGTCTCCGGCCCGGGCGGGCGCCGGGTCAGGCCGCCGCGCGCCGCTCCAGCAGCGCCGAGACGGCCATCCCCAGCACGATGCCCCAGAACGGCGCCGAGATCCCGAGCAACGACACGTCCGCGACGGTGACGAGCAGGCACACGAGCGGTCCGAGTGCCCGGTCGGTCCGGAACGCGGTGACGAACGCCGACTGCAGCGGCGCGAGCATCGCCAACCCGCCCAGGGCGGCGATGAACGCTGCGGGCGTGCCGAGGATGAGCCCGACGAAGGCCGGGGAGAAGACGCCGACCACCAGGGCCAGGCCGCCGTTGCCGATCGCGGCGGCGTAGTGGCGGTCGCGCTCACCGGAGGAGACGAGCAGGGCGTTCGTCGGTCCGGTCAGGCACGTCGAGACCGCGCCGACCGCCGAGACCAGCAGAGACCAGACGCCGCATGCCACCGCGCACGCCGAGACCGGGGGGTGGTGGCCCTTCGCGCGCAGGACCGCGATGCCCTGACCGTTCTGCACCACGAGGACGGTGATGGCCAGTGGGACGACCAGCTCGGCGATCGCCCGGAGGGTGAATTCCGGGGCCTGCAGCATGGGGGCGGCGATCAGTCCGTCGTCGAGGACGCCGCGCGACAGCCCGCCGGACAGGACCACGGCGACAATCCCCACGACCATCGCAGCCAGGATGGGCGGTACCACCCTGGCCAGGCGGGGGACGGCGCCGACGACGAGGAACGCGATCGCCATCGGCAGGGCCACCGCGACGGAGGCCCACACGGCCTCGACCAGTCCCAGCCCGAACCGGAGGAACACCCCGGCGACCATCGCCATGATGATCGGCATGGGGATCCAGTCCATGAGCCGGCGGGCCAGGCCGGTCAGCCCGACCAGCAGGATCAGCACCCCGGTCACGACGTAGGCCCCCAGGACCTCCGACCACCGCAGGTGCCCGAGTGAGTTGCCCACGATCACGGTGCCCGGGATGGTCCAGAAGAACGCCAGCGGCGTGCGGTAGGCCCAGCTCATGATGATGGTGAGCAGTCCGTTGGCGAAGAACACGCCGAAGATCCACGAGGACAACTGTGCGGGGGACAGGTCGCCCTGCCCACCGGCGGCGAGGATGACGGCGACGGGGCCGGTCGCCGAGAACACGAGCGCGATCAGCGCGTTGGCGAACTCGCGGGGGCCGAGGTCGGCGAGCACCCGGCGGGGCGAGGGGCGCGCCACCGGGGCGGAGTCGCGTCGGCGGCCGCGCGCGGGCGGCTGGCCGGTCGCGGTCGGGTCGGCGGGGCGGACGGTGGTGTCGTCCGGGGTTCCGTTGCTCACAGGTCTCCCGTGGGGTCGGGGTCGGTACGGAAGGGCTCGCTGCTGCGGGAGACGTGTGCGGCCAGCTCGGTGCGACCGCTCACTCCGAGCTTCGAGTAGATGCGGGTCAGGTGGTACTGGACGGTCTTGACCGACAGGAACAACTCCTCGGCCGCCTGGGCGTTGGTCCGGCCCGCGGCGACGAGCGTCGCGACCGCACTCTCCTGGGGCGTCAGGGTGCTGTTGCCCCCTGTCCTGGCCACGTCCACGCCGCCCGCGCGGCGTTCGCGATCGCACCGCTCCACGTAGGCGCGGGCCCCCAGTTGCTCGTAGATGTCGCGGGCGGTACCCAGCGCGAGGTGCGCCTCCCGGCGCCGGCCGGCCCTGCGCAGGGTCTGCCCGTAGCCGAAGTGCATGCGCGCGGAGTAGTAGGGCATGGCCAGGCCGTCGAGGTGGTCGAGACTGCGGCGGAAGATCCGGTTGCACTCGTCCACGTCCCCGCGCACCGCGGCGACCCGGGCGCGCACCGCCCCGAGCCGGGCGAGGGTGGAACGGTGACCCTGGCGCTCGGCGCGGGCCTCGGCGGGACCGATGAGGTCCTCCGCCTCGTCGAGCCGACCCGCGAGGACGAGAGCGTGGGAGTACAGGTCGTGCCACGGCCAGTACCCGGGCTGATCGATGTCGAGCTCGCGGGACAGGGCCACCAGGGGCTCGGCGGCCAGACGCACGGACGTGTAGTCACCGGACGAGGCCGCCACCTGCATCCGCGCCATCGCCGACGGGATGACCTGGACCGGGTAGGCGTCGGCGCTGGTCGTGAGATTGCGCAGGTGGGCGGCCGCCCCGAGGTGGTCACCCCGCATGGACCGGATGACGGCGCCGGGCCAGTGCACGACCGGGGCCAGCAGGTCCAGTTCGAGATCGTCGACCCTGCGGGCGGCGGTGTCCACCACTCGCAGGGCGTCATCCCAGTCGCCGCGCAGCAGGAGCGTGCGGGCGAGCCACGCCTGGGCCCAGATGGAGATGCGTGCGGAGCCCGAGACGTCCGCCGTGGGGACGGCGGACCCCAGGTGCCGGCGGGCGGTCTCCAGGTCGTCGCGAGCCAGGGCGATCCACCCCGCCGCCATCTCGAAGCGCTGGGCCACGGCCGGCGCGAGACCGGCGAGCCGGTCCTCGACGGCGGGGGACGCGTCGGGGCCGCCCTCGATCGCGCGGCCCAGCATCTCGATGGCCCGGGCCTCCTCGACCTCGGGTTGGTCCGGGCGCCCGCTGCCGGTGACCACCCGTGTCCAGTGGCGGATGCGGGTCGGTCGCCACTCGCACAGGGAGTGGACGACGAACTTCTGGGCCAGGGCGACCGGGTCCGCGGCGGGAGAACCCGGGACGCCGCCCTCGCGGGCGGCGAGGGCGCGGTCGAGCAGGACCTGGGCCTCTCCGGCGTGCCCGAGGTGCACCGCGAGGGATCCCAGTACGGCGTCCCGCCGGGGATCCGACCGCACCCGCTCCAGTCCCTGGGCCAGTGATCGGGCCTCACTGATGCGGCCCGCGTTGATGAGTGCGTCGACCCCGTCGATGTGCAGGTCGCGGGCGCGGTCGCCGTCAGGGGTGAGCGCCGCCGCGGTGAGGTAGGCGTGGCCGGCCGAGCTCCATCGACCGGCGCGGGCGTGCACGAGCGCGCGGGCGCGCAGCGTCTCGGACAGGTCCGCATCGGGCCCCGTCGACGCGGAGGCGCGGTGGTCGAGCGCGCCGTCGACGTCGTCGGCGGCCTCGGCGACGCGGCCGGCCAGCGTATGCAGGTGGAGCAGTTCGCTGGGCGGTACCCCGCGAAGGACCGCCGTCCGCAACAGTGGGGAGCGGAACCGGACGGTCGCGGCGCCGGGGGAGAGGTCCACCTGGGCCAGGTCCGCCGTGTGGGCGGCGTCCAGGGCGGCGGACACGAGCGCGGGGCCGGGTACGACCCCGCCCCGCGCAGAGATGAGCGCGGTCAGCGACTCGAGCGTGACTGGTGGGGACAGGACGGCGGCAGCCTCGATGACCTCCCGCTGCCCGGGCTCCATCGCGTCGAGCAGCGCCGCCGTCTCCCGCTCGACGGAGGCGGGCAGCGGCGGGACGGAGAAGGGGGCGATCCACCACGAGCCGGGCGCCTGATCGGCCACCGTCGCCACGGCACCCGCCTCGCCGCCGGTGTAGTCCAGTAGACGCCGGGCCGCCGCCGCGGACGGTTCGCGCCCGGTCCGGGTCGCGACGAGCGTCCGGATCTCGGACTGGTCCAGGGCTCCCAGCCGCACGGTCTCGCGGGCCAACTCCGCGCACAGTTCGGCGGAGGGGCCGTGCGCGGGGCTGCCGAGGGTCAGCACGAGCATGACGGAGGCCCGGCCGGCCGCCTCCACGGCGGAGGCCAGGACACGCAGGGAGTCGGGATCGGAGTACTCCGCGTCGTCGATCACCACCACCGCGCCGGGGCCGGCGGTGACGAACGCCCGGGCCAGGGCCTCGACGAGCACGACGTCACCGACCGGCCCGGCCGTCTCTGCGACCCCCGCGACCCCGGCCGTCTCTGCGGCCGCGGCGCGACGTGGTGGTTCGGCGTCGGGCCGGGGCAGGCGCTCGAGGACCCGGGCGGCCACGACGAGCTTCGTGTCCTTCTCCCACGGCAGCGCCCGCACGAGCACCGAGGTGACCCCGGCGAGTTCGGCGACCACGGAGTCGACGAGGTGGCTCTTGCCCCCACCGTCGGCGGCGGTGACCAGCACGGTCGTCGACCGCTTGCCCGCCACCGCGTCGTGGATCGAATGGAGACGATCCGCGGCGCGGTGGTGACCGTAGCGGGGGACGGGGTGGGCGAAGGTCATGCGGTCAGCGTAGATCCGACCCGGCGTGCTCGACCGGTTCCGCGGCGACGGGCTCCCCGGCCACCGCGGCGGCCGGCGGGTCGAAGTCCAGCGGCGTGACCTCGTCGGGGACCGCGACGGGCTCGGACTGGGCGGGCGAGCGGGGCACGGCCAGGGTCAGGGCGGCGCCGGCGAGGGCGATCCCGCCGAACACGAGGAAGGAAGTGTCCGCCTCCAGTCCGGCCGCGACGAGGAAGCCGCCGATCACGGGACCGAGGATGCCGCCGAGGCGTCCGAACCCCGCGCACCACGCCACACCCGCGGCGCGTGCGCCCGTCTCGTAGTAGTTGGAGACGAACCCGTACAGCAGGACCTGTGTGCCGATCGTGCCCATGCCGGCAGCCGCGACGAGGGCGACGACCAGGACGAACGGCGGGGACACGGTGATGGCGACCAGGGCCAGGGTGGCCAGGACGAACGAGCAGGCGACGATCACGCGCGGCCCGTGCCGGTCGGCGAGCCACGAGGCCGCGAGACCGCCCACGATCGCGCCGCCGTTGAGGACGAGCAGGAAGCCGAGGGAGCTCTTGGCGTCGATGCCGTAGTTCTTCATGATCGTCGGCAGCCAGGTGTTGAGGCCGTAGGTGAGCAGCAGGCCGGCGAAGCTCATGAACCCCAGGAGCAGGGTGCCGAGGCGGTAGGCGGGGGACAGCAGGGCGGCGAAGCCGGTGCGGGCGGCCACCTTGTCGTCGTTGCGGTCATCGCGAGGCGTCGTGTCGGCGGTGCGGGGCGCGCCCGGCGCCGCGGCCATCTCGAGCGGCAGGCCCCTGCTGGCACACACCTCGGCGGCCTGGCGGGTGCGGCCGCGGGAGGCCAGCCACCGCGGGGACTCGGGGAGCGCGAACCAGGCGTAGGGGAGGACCAGCACCAGTGGGACGGCGCCGATGAGGAACAGGCCGCGCCATCCGATGTGGTCCCGCAGCACCATGGCCAGCGCGGAGGCCAGGACACCGCCGGCGGGGATCCCGCTGTAGACGACCGCGTTGAAAAGGTTGCGACGCCCGGCGGGGGCGAACTCGGCGATGATCGCACCGGCCGTGGCGACGATGGCGCCGATCCCCAGCCCGGTGAGCAGGCGAAGGACGCCGAACGTGGTGATGTCGCGGGCAAACGCGGTGGCGGCCATCCCGACGGAGAACCAGGCGATGGCGCCGAGCATGATCCGGCGTCGGCCGATGCGGTCACCGACGGCGCCGGCGGTGAGGGCGCCGATCATCACGCCGACGAGGGCGTACGAGCCGAGCGCACCGGCCTGGGCCGCGCCGAGGGCGCCGATCTGGGTGGGGTCGGCCATGAGGGTGGGCAGGACGGCGCCGTAGATGACGAGGTCGTATCCGTCGAAGAGG